>JAZQXS010000303.1:0-26588 GCA_045633025.1 Eubacteriales bacterium
GATGAATTGATTGCTGTTAACGTTGTAATTGAAAAGAAATCCAAGCATAAATCTTTAGGCTTTACCTATGAAATCAACGAAATGTATCATACTTGTTTGTGTATTCTTTTTGCAACCCTTGAAATGCAACGCTATTCCTTAAAAGGAATTTCATGTTGTATGGGATACGGTGATTATCCTATACAGTTTTAATTCTTGCCCCGCTTCGGCGGGGCTTCTTCTTTGCTTTCTGCATATCAAAAGCCACCACGAAAAAACGTGGTGGCTAATTTCATTTTACCGCTAATTTTGCAGATGCTCGTGATCCTCTTTTTGTTTTCCTATTTCAGTCCTTATGCTTGGCGCGCTTGGCAAACAGCACCTTCAGATCGGTCGCCGCGAAGATCCCGCACACCACGATCACCCCCGCGCAGAGGAGGGTAAAGGGCTTCAGCACGCTGAGATCCCGCAGGATGATGACCGTGAACAGGATTGCCCAGGCGGTGTAGGTGATGTTGAGCGCCATGGCCTTGGAGGCTCCCAGGCGGCCGATGGCGGAGTAGTAGAACAGGTAGGACACCGTTGCGGCCAGAGCGGCGATGGCGACGGTGGGGATGAGCATACCCGTCCCCTCGGTGAACAGATCCACCGTCAAGCCCCAGCCGCCCAGGATGGGCAGGATGACCGCGCCGTAGATCAGAGCCGAGACGGTCTGGCGGATGTTGAGGGCGTATTCGGTCTTGATGGAATCATCCTTGAGGCACTTGGCCAGGATGACCGCCTCAATGCCCCAGCCGAAGGCGCACATGAACGCCCCCAGAAGCCCCAGCCAGAAGTTCTTCACGTTCAGGTCGGGCGAATAGCTGAGTCCGAACACGCCCAGCAGGGTCATGGCCAGGAATATCCACTGATACCACTTGACTTTTTCCTTCAAGAAGACGTAGGCCAGAGCCGTACCGATGGCAGGGTAGACCGCGCTGGCCACCGCGCCCACCGAGGCGCCCAAATAGTTGACCGCCAGGACGTAGCCCGTCATGCCGATGGGGCCGCCGATGGCCGAGGCCAGGACCAGCCACTTGAAATCGCGGGTCTTGCACACCCCGAAAAGACCTTTCAGATTGCCGCGGATGGCGTTGTAGATGAACATGAACACCGCGGAGCAGGCGTCATGCAGGAAGGTTGACACGAAGGGCGCCAGCAGGATAGCCTGCTCGGTGGCGAGAAAGGGGGACATCCCCAGGGCGATCCCCAGAACCACGGTCTCGACAGCCCAGGTCATACCGGCTAAAATTCCTCGGATCATGGCTCAGCTCTGCTCCAGCGCGGCGGTCAGTTGGGTCATGGCCGAGATGACTGCTCCGGCATGGGGCGCCAGGACGGCGTAATTCTGCTCGTTGCGCGCCAGCCCCACCGAGAAAATGCCCGCATTCTTAGCGAAGCGCATATCGGTCATGGTGTCGCCCACCATCACCACGCGCTCCTTCTCCACCCCGACGCGGCGGCAGAAATCGTAGGCGCAGGCGGGATCGGGCTTGGTGGGAGCCTCCCCGTCATCGGTATAGATATGATCGAACAGGTTGGTAATGCCCAGCTTATCCAGGCACTTGCGGGTAATGGCCATATTGTCCGTGGTCACCACGGCCAGCTTGACGCCCTGCGCCTTCAAGCCGGTCAGTACCTCGGAAAGCTCGGGGCAGGTGGGCTTGACATCGCCCGCATCGGCGTTGCGGTTGTAGGCGTCCAAAACGATTTTCACCACCTCGTCGCGGGTAAGGGTGCAGCCGTGCGCCTCCAGGATCCCGTGGACGATGTGTCCCATCTCCTCGTAGGTGCCCTTGCACAGCACGCCGTTGATGTCGGTGACACCATCGTGAACCCCAAAGGCCTCCAGAATGGCGGTTACGGGGATCTCCTGCATCCCTGTTTGCGCCAGCACGTCCTCAATGGCCTTGACCGAGACAGAGACCCAAAACGCATCGAAATCGATCAGAGTTCCATCCTTATCGAAAATAATGGCTTCTGCTTTCATTGTGACCTCCTGAAATGTCGTATTTTCGGCATCATTATACCACAAAATCCGTGCGCTGTCAAGGGAGCCATGGGTTTCTGTCGGCGGATCGGCCGGCCGCCGACAAAATTTGTAAAAAATATTTACATTTTTCGGTCGATTTTCATGTCTCGGTATGGTATAATGTGTATGTTCGACAATACGCGGCCATCCCTGCTGGATGGAATCGGGCAATTTATCCACCGTATATTGCCGACAAAACCTCAACAACAAGCCGCGTCGTCCGACTTCACGGAGCAGACAATACACTATGCGGCAGAACGGAGCTTTTATGGAATACAAACTCAGATACGGAAGTCCCGCCCCCGATTCCGCCGAGGGCTGGGAGAAATACTCCATGCCCATCGGCAACTCCCACATGGGCGGAAACGTGTTCGGCGGTGTGGATTACGAGCGCATCCAGATCACCGAGAACTCGGCCGAAAACGATTGGGGCACCGGCGGTCTGAACAGCTTTGCCGATATTTTCCTGCGCTTTCCCCATACCTTTGAGCAGGCGGAGAACTATGAGCGCGGGCTGGACATCGGCCGCGCGCTGGCCTACGTCGGCTATGACGCGGACGGTATCCGCGTGGAGCGCGAATACTTCGCCACCTACCCCGACCGCGCCGTAGTCGGCCGTGTGACCACCACCAAGCCCCTCTCCTTCGCGGTGGAGCTGAAGATCCCCTACCTGACCGAGGAGGAGCCCCGTCAGAAGCGGGGCACTGTGACCGTCGAGGGGAACACCCTCACCATGAGCGGTATCATGTGCTACTTCCACGTCCGCTTCGGCGGACAGCTACGGGTATTCTCAAACGGTACCGTGACCGCCGAGGAGGGCAAATTGCAGGTCACGGATGCCACGGATACCTACTTCGTTTTCTGCGGAGCCACCAACTATGAGCTTCGCCCCGAGGTCTTCCTGGAGCAGAACCGCCAAAAGAAGCTGCGGGATTTCGACCCCGCCGAGCTGGTCAATTCCATCGCCGACAAGGCCTGCGCCCACAGCTTTGAGGAGCTGAAGGCGCGGCATATCGAGGATCACACCGCGCTGTTCGGCCGTGTGACCGCTCAGTTCGGCGAGACCGAGGTGCCCGAGGCCATGACCGACGAGCTCCTTTCTGCCTACGCCAAGGGAGAGCGAAGCCGCTATCTGGAGGCGCTGTACTTCCAGTACGGACGCTATCTGCTCATCGCCTGCTCCCGTCCCGGCTGTCTGCCCGCCAACCTCCAGGGCGTGTGGAACTGCCACGATCACTCCCCTTGGGGCTCGGGCTACTGGCACAACATCAACGTCCAAATGAACTACTGGCCCGCCTTTATCACCAACGTGGGCGAGACCTTCACCGCCTACAAGGACTTCAACGAGGCCTTCCGCCCTGCGGCTGAGGAATTCGCCAGACAGTACATCAAGGAGACCGTTCCCGAGAACTACACCGACGAGCCCGGCGGATGCGGTTGGACCATCGGCACCGGCAGCTATGCCTACACCGTAAGCTGTCCCGGCGGCCACTCGGGTCCCGGTACGGGCGGACTCACCTCCAAGCTGTTCTGGGAGGCCTACGCCTTCACCGCCGACCGCGAGGTGCTTCTGAACACCGCGTATCCCGCTCTTCTGGCCATGGCCAAGCATCTTTGCAAGGTGGTACGGAACTACGACGGGCTGTACCTGTCCGTCTTCTCGGCCTCCCCCGAGCAGATCATCTGCAACAACTGGTCGAATCCCGTCCAGTATTATCAGACCGTGGGCTGCGCCTTTGACCAGCAGATGATCTGGGAGAACGGCCGCGACCTACTCCGCTGTGTGGAGCTGATCGGCGAGGAGAATCTCCCCGAGAAGGATCTTCCCGTTATCCGCCAGCTCCGCGAGCAGATCGACCGCTACGACCCCGTTCAGGTGGGCTGGAGCGGCCAGATCAAGGAATACCGCGAGGAGAACTTCTACGGCGAGGTAGGCGAATACCGCCACCGCCACATTTCCCAGCTCGTGGGACTCTACCCCGGCACGCTGATCGGCCGCGAGACCCCCGCCTGGCTGGACGCCGCCAAGGTGACCTTGAACTTCCGCTCCGACGAATCCACGGGCTGGGCGCTGGCGCACCGTCTCAACGCCTGGGCGCGGACGGGCGACGGCAACCGCGCCTACAAGCTGTACAGCAATCTGCTGGGTCAGCGGACGCTCCCCAACCTGTGGGACACCCATCCGCCCTTCCAGATCGACGGTAACTTCGGCGGAACCTCGGGTGTGGCGGAGATGCTGCTCCAGAGCCACGAGACCTACATCTCCCCGCTGATCTGCATTCCCGACGATTGGCAGGAGGGCGCATTCGCCGGTCTTTGTGCAAGAGGCGGCTTTGAGGTAGACACCGCTTGGTCGGGCGGCTGTGCCCACACCATCACCGTCCGCTCCAAGGCAGGCAACGTCTGTCGGCTGTACTATCCCCGCGTAGCAGAGGGACGGATGGACTTCGATTTCACCGTGATCGACAAGGATCACATTGAATTTTCCACGACGGTTGGAGGAGCCTATCTCATCGAGGACATCCCCGCCCACGAAAAGAAGCCCGTTCCCGCCAAGCTTTCCGCCAACCGCGAGCTGTGCCTGACTTGGGAGTTCCCCGAGGCGGTCAACGTCTGGCGCGCTGTGAACAGCGAGCCCGGCTACACCCTCGTTGCAAGCGGCGTGGAGGGCGGTCGGTACGTGGACACCTCCCTGCGCTTTGACGACGTGGAGACCGCGACCTACAAGATCACCCGCGCCGATGCCGCCGACGCCGCCTCCAACGGCGCGTGGGTCACCCTGAACCACTCCACCGAGCTGGAGCGCCAGCGCTACCGCTTCCTCGTGCCTCAGCTCAACGCCGTTTGCGGCGGCGCGCAGGCCGCGGAGTATCTGGGAGAGTAAGAGGATTCCGATACAATCATGCAGGGGGGAACTTCTTGAAAGAAGTTCCCCCCTGCACCCCCTTCAAGAACGTTCAAAAAGGTTCTTATACTAATTTTTGAAAAATGATAGCCGCCCTTCGGGAATCCCAAAGAGCGGCTCTTTTTTCTTCATAACCGGTAAGCGCTACGCGCGCTGTTTTTTCTTAACATACGAGCCTGTAATTTCTCGCGCTTGGTCAAAGCACCTTGCATGTCAAAATCACTTTCCGTAGTACTCCGCCAAAGCCGCCAGCTCGGCCTCGGTCAGCGCACCGTTAAAGATCATGAGCTCGTCTACGGTGGCGGTCAGAGCGGCCGAGTAGGCGCCGGTTCCGTCCTGACCGACGTTGAGGACGTTAAAGGCATCAAAGGACACGCCCTTCAGCGCCTCGGGCAGAGCTTGAGTCTGGAAATCGCCGAAATCCAGAGCGATCTTGATCTCCTCGGCGGTACGATCCACCACGAGGGTCACGTGCATCCAACCCGAGCGGAAGTCCGCGGGCAGGGAATGGGACATATCCATACGGTTCGCGCCGTCGCCGGCGTTGAACTTCACATGCCCGGAGTTCTCCAGGCACAGCACGTAGCCGCTGTTTCCGCCGCTTGCCCAATCCTTGTTGGAGATCAAGGCCGGGTCGGAGCTCACCCCCATGGTGTTGACCCACATGGTCACGGTGAAGCTGTTGCTCCCGGGGGCGTAGTCAGCGATGGAGACGTGTCCGTCGGGCAGGGACACGCCCTGGCCGAAGTAGCCCTCCACGAAGTATAGGTTCCCTGTCCTGGACGTGGTTCCGCCACACTCGTCGGTGATGTCGCCGTCAAAGGTCAGGTAGTGGGTCAGAGCCTTGTCGGTGACGTAGTTGGTGATATAGCCCGCGCTCCCAGCCTCAGGGGTGGGGACGTTCTCGTGCGTACGGTTGCTTTCGGGAACGGTGTAGACGGGACGCTCACCCGCCTCGACGCCCTCAAAGAGCCCCGAGGGTACCCGCGCGGTCCAGCCGGCGGGCTGCTCCAGTCCCAGGGCGTACAGCACGATGGCGGCGGTATCGCGAATGGCCAGCTCACCGATGGTTCCCTTTTCCACGGTCTTACCCGTAGCGGCGAACATGATCTTCATCTCGGCGTCCGAGTCGCCGCCGTGGTCGGTGCCCAGACCGCCGTGGTCGGTGGTGACGATGAACAGGGTATCCTCCAGGAGACCCAGCTCAACGTAGGTATCGTAGAGCTTCTCGATCATGCCGTCCTGCTGCTTGATCTTTTTGAGGTGAGCGGGCGTACCGTAGCCCGCGCTGTGACCCACGGCATCGGCCTCATCCAAATGGAGGAAGAGCATGGTGGGCGCGCCGTTGCCGTTTTCCACCTCCTGCGCGACGTAATCACAAGCCATATTGATGACCTTGAGGTCAGAATCCGCCGAGTCCTTGTGAACCCCGATGTCGTCCTCGATGATGCCGATATTGACGTTATTCCAATGGCAGAAGGAGGCCAGCGACGCCTCGGGCATCTGCTCGCGGATCACGCGGAAGAAGCTGGGGAACTCGGAATCGGCGGGGTAGGGCCGATACGAGGTGATGCCGTTGTCCAATCCGTGGAACTCGGGGGTCACGCCGTGGAACAGACTGCCCCAGCACTGGGCGCTGATGGAGGGAGTAGCGGTAATGCCTTCGTAGGTCACGGCGCCGTCGGCAAAGATGGCGTCCAGCTTGGGGGTTGAGGCCTCCCGGAAGAAGGCGCCCGCGCCGTCCACGCCCACGATGACCACATGCTTATAGATGTACCGCTCGACCGCAGGAGCATCCGCGCCGGTGGTCTCCCCGTCGGCGGCGGGGTCAGTATCGCGGGTAGTGTCCGTTCCCCGCTCGGCGGTATCGGAGCCCGCATTCGTCACAGCGGGGTTTTCTCCCTTGGACCCGCAGGCCGCCAGAGAGCCGATCATGGTCACGGCAAGGAGAAGGACGAGACAGGTAAGAAGGTTCTTTTTCATGGTGATTCTTTGTCCTTTCGTGGAGAGTATACAGAGTGTCTGTATTTACATTATACTATATTTTTCCTCGGATGTCAAGTGGGGAAAAGCGGGGCAAAATTTCCGCTTCCCGTTTTACCGAGGGCTTGCTTGAAGCATGAAAAGAAGTTCCCTGCATCCTCTTTCGAGAACCTTAAAGGGGATCTCTACATATTCAGTGCATGAAAAGCGGCGAGAAGATTTTTCGTCAGATGAAACAAAATTCCGCGCGCGTAGTTTACCCTACGCGAAGGGATTTTCGTGAAGCGCCCACTCCGTGGGCAAACGGAAAAGATTCCGCCGATTTTTCGTGTGATGAATTTTTAGAGATTCCCTAAACTTAAAAAAGCATTTTTTTCCGCTTATAGGCGGACTTTGGGACGTCCATACTACTCACAGAGTCGCAGGACGCGGCTCTCGGGATGCGCTTTGCCGTCCCGCAGATTAGATTTGAGAAAAAGGTATGGTCATACAATGAAAGCAAACCAAAGCACCAAACGCACGGCGGCGCTGGGTCTTTCGGCGCTGGTTCTGTCCTCTGTCCTGCTGTGTGGGGTAGCCTGCACCAGAAATGACAACAAAAATCCCGGCGACACCACGGGCGGCGGTACCCAGGCCGTTACCACCCCGTCTACGAACAACGGCGGCTCCGGCTCAAACGATTCCGGCTCCGATAAGCCCTTGAATCCCGACGCGGGAACGGTCGAGCCCGACAGCGATGCAGGCAATCCTCCTGCCGGCACCGAGGGCGGCACCGACGGCCGCAGTATCCTTCCTCGCTTCATGCGGTAAAAAAAGGCTGTCCCAAATGCGCAACGCATTTGGGACAGTTTTTTCGAACGTTTGGGTAGGTCTCAAAACCCTTTTCCAAGGGTTCCAAGCAGGGATTCAGGGGCTAACCCCCGGCACATGTGATTACAACCACCAGGTGAACGTAAACCACTGGTGGGGCGGCTTGGACAGGTCTGCGTCGGCCGGCAGCTTTTGCAGGTCGCCCTCGCCCCAGGCGATGCCCGCGGCGGTAACGTCGGCGACGAACTGCTTGGCTTCCTCCTCGTTGGGATGGAGCATCAGCTTGATGTACCGCCACTGGAGGCGGGAGCGCTTCACCGCGTCCGCGCGGTCACCCGCCATCTCCTCGGCACGGCTCCACCAGCTCTCAAAGGTATCCTCCATGGCGCGGTAGTAATCCTCGCCGATGGCCTTGAAGGGCTCGTCATAGATGCTCTGGCAACCGTCGGCGGCCTTGGCGCTCGTGGCATCGATGTACGCGCGGATGTAGCGCCAGCCCTCCCCATAGTAGGCCTCCAGAAATTCATTCATATGCTGATTGTATTCCCGTTCGGTCATGTAGGGATCCATCATGAGCTTGGCCAGGAGGTAGGCGCGGAGCTCGCCGAACTCACCCGAGGTAGAAAAATAGTTACCCTCGGGGAACATACCCTTGACGTTATGCTCGGCGAAATACTGCATATTCTCCCGCATCACCCGGAAATTGGCAAAGGTGGGCACGCAGTAGCGGTAGTTGGTGGTATAGTCCCAGATGTAGATGTTCTTACAGATCTTGCTCCACTCCACCAGATCGTGGTTGAAGGTGGCGGTACGCTCGCACTCGTCATCCGAAATGGGGTGGGTAAAGTGACAGCGGATGGAGCAGAGGCGGACAGCCACGTTGGGCAGGGGCTTGGTGATTTTGGGCGCCGCCTGGGTATACTGGTAGGCGAAGGTATCCACCACTACATGAGGATAGTCCTCGGCGATGTCGGCCGCAACGGCGTTGACAAAGCGAAGCATGGTGCCCGCGGGGCTTCCCTCCTCGGCGTCAATGGCGGCGCACCGCTCACACTGACAGTAGCTATTGTTATCGTTCTGGGAAACCGAAACGCCGGTCAGACCGGGGTTTTCCTCCAACACGCGTCTGACGTAGGCGATGGCCTTTTGCAGGTTCTCGGGGTCGGTCAGGCAGGGGTTGGGGGAAGCGCCGTCACCGGTTCCCGTCAGCGTACCCAGCGTGTGCGCCGACAGAACGCTGGAATCCCAGTTTCCGCCCACCTTCTCCTCGAAGGAGCCGTACCAGCCGCAATCGTTAATGCCATTCTTGACCATCCAATCCTGGGAGGTACGGTTGGGATACCAGTCGAAGGAGCGCTTCACGAACACGGGGGTATACGTGGTCACGCCCGTGGTCAGGGTCATGGGATCGGTGGGGATTATCTCCAGCGTGGGGGTGAAGAAGCGAATACCCGCCTGATCCTCCAGAAAGCGGTACACGCCGTAGAGCACGCCGCGGCCGTTGCCGCCGGTGATGGTCAGGCCCTCGTCGTTGCGGCGCTTGGCCACGATGCGGTAGCTGTCGTCCTCCATCGCGGTGTCGATGCGAAGGGTCACGAGGTAGCCGTCCTCCGCGTCCGCGGTTACGCCTCGCAGCTCCAGATATTTTTTCAGTTCTTCTCCCGCGTAGATCTCGGCGGGAGTCTCGCCCGTGACGATTCGTACGCTCTTCAAGGGCTTGGTCAGCACGCGGATCTCCTCTTCGGTCTCGACCTCAAGCTCGGTTTCGAGCTCGGTCACGGTTTCCTTGGTAGTTTCAAGTTCCATAGTCATTTCCTCCCGGATGGTAGTTTCTTGGGTTTCGGTAGGGGACTCTGCGGTATCTGTCGGCGCATTCTGCCCTGTTCGGCATCCAACCAGACAAAGGGACAGGAGCATCGCCGCACACAGAGTCACGAGTAAAAAACGTTTCATGTCGTTCTCCTTGCGCTTTGAAAATCGGGATGGGTACTCAACCCGCCGAGCGGGTTTGGAGCTTGCGCTCCAGCTCCGCCACCTTAGCGGCGGCGTTGGGATGGCCGAATTTTTCGGCTTTACGGTAGAATTTCACCGCCTCGCGGTCATCCGCCGCCACCACGCCCAGTCCCTCCTCATGGCAAATACCCAGCGTGTAGCAGGCGCCCGCATGGGTCTTGGCCACCGACGTCAGAAGGCGGATGGCCTCCTGGTGATTGGCCTCGATCCCCACGCCGTACAGGCGGCACCAGCCCAAGCTATACGTTGCCTCCACGATGGGCGCGGGAAGCTCGCCGCCCTTGGGCGCGTATTGCAGCACCCGTCGGTAGCAGGCGACGGCGGCGGCGGGGTCAGCGGTCAGGCCGTAGCCCTCATAGAAGCATTCGCCCAGATATTGCAGGGCGCCCACGCGCATGGCGTCGGTCACGGGGGCGGTGATATACGCGGGGATATCGGAGGGGATCACAGTGATCTCCATAGCGTACTCGAACGGCTTAGGCTCGAGATACAGGGCGGTGTAGTAATCGCTGAGCCATTCCTGGTGGATGCGAAGAGCGCGCCGGTCTCGGTTCATGAGTCCGCCGTTTTCCTGCATCCGCTGACGAAGCCCCGCCTTGCGGCCGAGACTTCGGAACCACCCGCGCTTTCTTCGCCCGGCCTTGCGCGCCGCATTCCGCGGGCGGTTGATCTCGTATTCAAATATCCGCGCCAGATCGTCCAGCGCCGCGGCGTGTCCCATAAGGATCGCCTCGGCCAAATAGGAGAAGGATTCTCGTTGGATCGCGGTATCCGAGAAGTACACCGCCCGCAGAGTGGCGATGCGGTAGTAGAGCTCGGAGCGGATGCGAAGTGCCCGTTGCTTGCGATCCCTGCGGCGCAGGCTCAAGGTGTAGGGACTGCACTCCGACTCCAGGCAACAGCTCTCCAGACCGCGCTGGTAGATCTCGTCCGCCGCGGCGGGGTCCATTCCCCCCCACGCGCGGCTTCGGTGGGCGTCACCCAACCACAGGGCGGCCTCCACCCGTCCGCCGTCCATGGCCGCCGCGCGGCGCAGAAGCCGCGTGGCCGCGGTGATATTGGGTGCTGTGCCGTATCCGCGGAACAGGCACTCGGCCATCCGCACAAGAGCGTCGGCGCTGCCCCGCGCTGCCGCATCGGAATAGGAGCGCCAGGCGTTGACCCGCGCCATTTCCACGCTTCCCGTGTCCCCCGCCTGATCTGCCGCGGAGAGGGAGCGGTCGGCCAGGCTCATGAGGGCATCCACCGTATTCTCGGTTCGATCCCGCAGAGCGATCCCGCGGGTATACTCCCCTGTTGCCGCCAGAGCCACGCTCACGCGCTCAGCCTCCAGGTAGTAGCGCAGGGACTCATCCTCGGAGGAGGCGGTATCCGATACCAGCAGGCCGTAGGCGTACAAGTCGCCCAGCATGACGATGGACGCCACGTGGTCGATCTCGGCGGCCTCTCGGAACAGCGGCGCGGCCTGCGCCACGCTTTCGTGCGAGGGAACAGCCGACGGAGCAGACCTGCGGGGCTCCTCGGTCATACCGATCCCGTACAGCGCGCAGTAGCCCAGCATATACAGGGCGCCGCCCGCGGCCTGACGCAGGTTCATGGCATCGGGGGGGAGTCTGTCCGGCTCCGACAGGTACGCCATCAGACGGGAATCCTCGGTACAATCCCGCCACATCTCGGTAGCGCGGGTGAAGCGAGCCACGGCGGCGCGGGTATCCTTGGGCAAACCGCAGCCCTCCATGTAGCAGAGCCCCAGCTCATAGGTGGCTTGCAGGCATCCGCCGTCGGCCGCCCGACGCAGATACAGGATCTCCTCCCGCTCGTTGCGGGAAACGCCTCGCTCCAGGCGGTGGCAGAGATAGTAGGCATAGGCCGCCAGCGGGATCCCTTGATCGGCGGCCTGCTTATACAGAGCGGCCGCGCGGGTATGATCCACCGAGAACCGACGGTGGCGCTCCTCGTCCGTTGGCTTCTTCTCGGAGGCGGGGAGCCTTCCCTCGGTCGGCTGCTCCTCATATACGGCTTCCGCCACCAAATCGGGCAGAAGCCCCTCACCCTCGGCGGTCTCCTCCCCGGGATGATACATCCCCCGATCGTAGCAGAGGGCGCGGCGGTACATGGCGTAGGCGTGCCCCTGCTCCACAGCCAGATCGTAGAGGCGGATGGCCTTTTCGGCGTCCACGGGAACCCCTCGCCCCAGCTCGTAGCAGATACCCAGACGGCACTCGCCGTCGGGCTGGCCGGCATTGGCCGCGGCGGCGTACCATTCCACCGCTGTCAGCATATTGCGGGGCACGCCGATGCCGTACTCATAGCATCCGCCCAGATTATTCTGCGCGGGGGCGTAGTCTCCGTCAGCGGCCTGCTCGTAACGGCGGACCGCTTCCCGCTGATCCACCTCCACGCCCAATCCCCGCTCACAGCAGACGGCGTAGGCGAACTGCCCCCGCTCGCTTCCGCCGTCGGCCGCCAGACGGTAGAGCTCCACCGCTCTCGACAGATCCGACGGGGTACCGTACCCGCGGCGGTAGGCATCGCCCAGCTCATACGTCGCCTCGGCATGACCCAAGCGGACGGCGTAGCGGTACCATACCAGGGCGCGGGTGGGGGAGGGATACAGGCCGTCAGCAGGACTGCCCACAGCCAGAAGGCGTCCCAATTCATAGGCCGCCCCGGCCGCATCCGCAATCGACCACTCCGTCTCATAGATGGCCGTTTTTTGACGCCGGCTCCTGATTTCACGTTCCAAAAGCCCTCGCTCACAGCGGGCGGCGGGGGATAATTCCCACCGATCCTCGGGCAATTCCCGATGCGAGACGGTATTGCGGCCGAAGCTATGATCGACCGAGGCCTTGGAGCGGCGATGGGAGCCTCGCTCGAATACCGCCGAGCCGGTCAGACCGCTCCAATGGGTGTGACGCATCTGCCGCATGGTAATGCAGGCGTATCGTCTGCCGGGTCGATGGCCGTAGACCGTGATGGGCAGAGGGACAGCCTCCCCGCCCTCGTCGGCATAGCCCATACGGCATACTGCGTACAGGTAGGCCATGGCGGTTCGGATATCCCGCTCCTCGCCCGCACTCTCCCGACAGAGGATGGCCAGCCGATACATAGCGGGAGCGTACCGACGGTCAGCCGCCCGCTTCAGGCATTCCAGCGCATGGACGGGATCCTTCACCACGCCCTGCCCCTCCAGGTAGCAGAGTCCGCAACGGAAAACACCGCGGATATCCCCCAGCTCGGCCGCCCGGGTAAAGAGACGGAAGGCTTCCTTGGGGTCTCGCTCGATGCCCTTTCCCGCCAGATAAAAGAGCCCCATACGGATCAGCGCGTCGCACACGTCCTGCTCCGCCGAGCGGCGGAACCAAATGGCGGCCTCCTTTTCCAGTGCGGGCACGCCCAGACCCAGCTCATATGCCCGTCCCAGCTCAAAGCAAGCCTCCCCGTCTCCCATATGGGCGTGATACGCGCAACGGATCAGACTGCCGTACACGTTACTGTCGCACTGGGATTCCACGAAGCATTCCTTCCGCCGAGCCAAGCGGCGGACGAAGAGACGATGGACGAACTGCGTCAGCTCATGATGGTCGGGGTTGGCCTCCACGGGGGTGGGGATCAGAGCCGCCCCCTCCTCGGTGCCCGTGCAGAAGCGGTGATCCAGCTCATTTCCCTCCAGACTGCAGCAGATGACCTCCATCCCCCGCTCCAGGGCGTGACGGATATCCGAGGCCACGGTCTCTACCTGTACCGCCGCCGCAGACGTCAGGGCAATGAGGATGGCCGCCTGAGCCAGGCTCTCCTTCCGCCGGTTGACGGCGCTGAGTTCATTGATACAGCAGTAGCGGAAGCCGTACCGCGAGAGCCCGCGGCAAAAGAGATCGGACTTCTCCCGATCGTCGTGGGCGTAGGTAACGCAGATGTAGGGGTTCATAGCAGGACTCCTTTCGGGGGGATAGGGGACGGGAGAGCAACAGGGGTTTCACCCCTGTACCCCACCAGAAACCCTTTTGAAAAAGGGTTCCTGGACTTCCGAAAACTTTTAGACATTGAAAAACTTTTTGAAAGTTTTTGGGATTCTTGAGCCTTTTTACAAAAAGGGTTTAAGCGGGGTGCAGGGGAGGAACCCCTGCAAAATCATTTCCTCGCCGTAAAATACGTACCGACGTGCTCGCCATCCAGGAGACGGTAGAGGATATCGGGGTCGTGACCGTTCATGATGAACATGGGGATGCCCGCCTCGGTGGACAGGGCGGCGGCGCGGAGCTTGGCCTCCATACCGCCGGTTCCCCGCTCGGTACCGGCTCCGCCGGCCGAGGCCAACAGGTCGTCCGACAGGGATTCCACTCGTTCGATCAGCTTCGCATCGGGGTACTTACGGGGGTCGCAATCGTAGAGGCCGTCCACGTCGGAAAGGTTGATGAGCACCTCGGCGTGGCAGACGCGGGCGACGTAGGCAGACAGGATATCGTTTCCGCCGAACTTGGTCAGCTCGTCGGTGGAAACGGGGTCATTCTCGTTGACGATGGGCACGCAGCCCATGGAGAGCAGGCTCTCGAAGGTATTCTCGGCCAGGTCGCGGCGGACGGGGTTATCCAGCACGTCGCGGGTCAAGAGCACCTGCGCCACGGTGTGGCCGTACAGGGAGAACATCTGGTCGTAGAGCCCCATGAGCTCACTTTGGCCAATGGCGGCCATAGCCTGCTTCTCGGCCACGGTGGAGGGTCTGGCGGCGCCCACCTTGGCAACACCCGCGCTGACGGCGCCCGAGGACACCAGAACGATCTGTTTTCCTGCATTTTTGAAGTCGGACAGCACCCGTACCATGGCGCCGATCCGCCGCAGATTCAACGCCCCCGTGGAGTGTGTCAGGGTGGAAGTGCCCACCTTGACCACGATCCGGCGGCTATTTTGCAGCATACTCATAAAAAATTAACACTTTCTTTGAAAAATTTACCGAAATCCCCTTTTCAATACGAAGATTTTGTATTATAATAAGGGGTAGTGGGGGTATTGTATCTATTATACTCCCAAATGCGCGGAATTGCAAGTACATTTTTCATATTCTGCCGCCATTTTTAAAATTTTGTGCAAAAGACCGGCGGCAGGTGAGACGAAAGGACGGATACATCATGAAGCAAAAGTTTACCCTCAATATCGCCGACATCCAGATCAGCGTGATCGCTGACGCGGCCCCCGACGAGGTAGAGCACATTCGCGGTCTTCTGGATCGAAAGATGCGGGAGATCTACGTCAAGAGCCGTTGTCCCAAGACCGAGGCGGCTCTCCTGTGCGCCATGGATTTTGCCGCCGACCGCATGAACATGCAGAACCAGATCGCCGAGCTGGACGAGCGGTGCGACAAGTACGCCATCGTGCTGGAAAATCTCAAGGAACGCAACGAGGATCAGCTTGCCGAGCTGGAGCGCCTCCGCAGTGAGAACGCCGTACTGCGCTCCCTTCTGACCAAGAAGAAGGAGGAGGAAGAGGCGCAGGAGGCCAAGGAAGAGGAGTCCGTCGCCCTTGACCCCATCTCCCCCGCCGCCTTCTTTGCCGAGGTAGCTGAGGCGCAGACCCAGAATGCCGCTCTTTTGGCGTCCACCCGTGTTTCCCAGGATGAGTCCGTGGACGAGTACCTGTACGAGGACGAGGATGAGGACGATCTCGCAGAGGAGGATGAGGAGATTCCCGCCCCCGTCATGGAGGCGGCTGTGGAAGACGAGCCTGTCGCGGAGGAATACGCAGAGGACGAGCTCTTCGACGAGCCCTTCATCGAGGAGTCCGCGGAAGATGAGCCCCTCGTGGAGGAGTCCGCGGAAGACGAGTCCTTCATCGAAGCGCCTGTGGCAGACGAGCCCGTCGCGGAGGAGCCTGCCAAGGACGAGCCTGCCGTCGAGGTACCCGTCAAGACCGAGCCCGTGAAGGCCGAGCCTGTAAAGGCTGAGCACGCCAAGACCGAACCCGCCAAGGCTTCCCCCATCCGCGTGCAGTTTGGCCGCTCTGCGGCAAAGCCCGCGTCCGCTAAGCCTGCCGAGGCCAAGTCCGCTCCCGTCAACGTGCTGGCGGATCCCGTCAAGTCTGCTCCCGCCGAAGAGCCCATGCCCCGCCCCCGCAGCCGTGTCGGCAATATGTTCCGCCATCTCTCCTTTGGCGACGTGGATTGAATCATGCCCAAGCTTTCTCATGTTCCCCTGCCCGAGCTTCTGTCGCCGGCGGGATCTCCCGAGGCGCTGGAAGCCGCCTTCCTGGCCGGCGCGGATGCCGTCTACCTGGGCGGAAGCCGCTTCAACGCCCGCCTGAACGCCCATAATTTCGATACCGCCGCCCTTCGCGAGGCCGTGACTCACGCGCACCGCATGGGCGGTCGGGTCTATCTGACCCTCAACACGCTGGTGTGGGATCGGGAGCTGTCGGATGCGCTGGAAGCCGCCTACGAAGCCGCCACCGCCGGAGTCGATGCCTTGATCATCGCCGACATGGGTGCGGCGGCGCTCATTCACCGCGCCCTGCCCGCGCTTCCCCTCCACGCCAGCACACAGCTTTCGGGTCACAACGCCGCCATGGGGGAGGTTCTCTCTCCCTTCGGCTTTTCCCGTTTCGTCATCGCCCGAGAGACCTCCCTCCCCGATCTGGCTCATGCCGTAGCCAACAGCCCGCTGGAGGTGGAGGTATTCATCCACGGCGCGCTCTGCGTCAGCCACTCGGGACAGTGTTTATTCTCGTCCGTGGTAGGCGGGCGGAGCGGGAACCGCGGGGAATGCGCCCAGCCCTGCCGTCTTCCCTATACCTGCGCGGATTGCCGTTCCGGGGGTAAGAATCCCCCCGGCAAGGGCGACCGCCGCTCTCCCCGCCCCGAGGCGGAGAATTATCCCCTTTCTCTGAAGGATCTTTCCCTGGCCGCCCACGTCCTCGACTTGATCCGGGCGGGCGTATCCTCCCTCAAGATCGAGGGGCGCATGAAGTCGCCGGGCTATGTGGGGGGCGTCACCGCCATCTGGCGCAGACTGCTGGACGAGGGGCGAGCCGCCACGCCGGAGGAGATCACCGCGCTGGAGGATCTGTTCACCCGCGGCGGATTCACCGACGGGTACCAGGTCGGACGGATCACCCGCGCCATGATGGGTGTCCGTACCGACAGCGACAAGGAGCGTACCGCCACCGCCGAAAAAGCGGCGCTGGCCGCCAAGCATCCGCCGAGGCTTCCGCTGGACATGGCCTTCACCGCCGAGGACGCTGCGCCCGTGACCCTGACGGCCACAGCGCCTCTGTATCGGCAGGGTGACGGCCGCGCTGTGACGGTGACCGCGCAGGGAGATGTCCCTGCCGCCGCCGAAACCGTCTCCCTCACCGCCGAGGCCGTGGAAAAACAGCTTACCAAAACGGGCGGAACCCCCTACCGCGCCGAGGGGATCGACGTGCGGGTCGCGCCCGGGCTGATGCTCCCCGTCTCCCGCCTCAACGCTCTGCGCCGCGAGGCGTTGGACAAGCTGGACGGCGCGCGCATGGCCGCCATGCCCGATCCGTCCGCGGGATACGCGCCTCTGCGGCCGTCCATGGTCGCGGAGGAGATTCTTGCCGCCCTCCCCGCGGACGTGTCTGCGGAGGGAACCGTGCCCGTCCGCACTGCGCGGTTTTACAGCCCCGAGCAGATCACAAAGGAGGCCGTCGGCTACTTTGACCGGTTGGATCTGCCCTTGGAAAAGCATCATCCCGACGAGGTTCCCGCAGACAAGCGGGGCGTGATCCTTCCCCCCGTGATCTTTGACCGAGAGGCGGAGGCTGCGGCCGAAGCCCTGACCAAGCGCCTCCGCGACGGCGTGCGCCATCTTACGGTGGGCAATATCGGGCACCTGTCGCTTCTGCGCCGTGTGGCCGAGGCCTGCGGGATTGCCATGGCGGATCTTCATATTCACGGAGATATCCGCCTCAACACCGCCAACACCCCCGCCGCCGCGCGGTATCTGGGGCTGGGCTTTTGCGATCTGCTCCTCTCCCCCGAGCTGACTCTGCCCCGTATGCGGGATGTACGGATGGCGCTGGAGCAGGGAGGACAGCCCTCCTCGGTAGGCGCTGTGGTGTACGGCCGTCTTCCCCTCATGCTGCTGGAAAAGTGCGCCATCCGCGAGGTCTACCGCCACATGAAGCCCGACGCCGTTTGCCGTGAGGTCTGCGGGCGGGGCGCGGCGGTCATGCGGGATCGCATGGGCAAGGATTTTCCCATTCTGCGGGAGGATTTTCCGCATGGCCGAGGGCATCGCAACGTAGTCTGCAATTCCCTGCCCACGGGTATGTCCGACCGCGCAGACGAGCTGGCGCGTACGGGATTGCGTCTGCACCACTACCTGTTCACGGTGGAAGCCCCCGCCGAGGTGAACGCCGTCATCGCCGCCTATCGGAACGGCCGTCCCCTGGGGGGCGAGGTACGGCGGATGCTGAAATAATCGACCAAGGAGAAAATAATCCGATGAAAAAAACAGCCCTACTTCTCGCAGGCCTTCTGCTGTGCGCCGCCGCTACGTCCTGCGAGCTTTCAGACCATGATCCCTCTGATACCTCCGATACCGCGGCGCAAACCGAATCCGCAGTCTCCACCGAATCCGAAGCGCCCGAAACGGACACCCAACCCGCTCATACCCATACGGCGACGGGCGAGTGGGAATGCAACGTCACCGAGCATTGGCAGCTCTGCGCGGAGGACGGCGAACGGATGAACGTCGAGGCGCATTCCCTCGGCGAGGTTCCCCTTTGCTCCGTCTGCCGCAGAACGATCCTGGCATACGAGGACGGGTCGGGTCGGGTCTCCGGCTACAATCAGCAAGGAACGATCCACCGCTCAACCGATTTTGACGCCGCCGGCAACAAGATCTACGAATTGACCGAGGAATACGCCAAGGATGCAAACGGAACCACCTATCTGGCCAAAACCACCGAGTTCGATCAAGCAGGCCCCCGCATCTATGTGGAGGAATTCAACGAATACGGCGATCTGACCGGTACCTCCATCTCCCATCCGGACGGGCACAGCTTACAGACGAACCGCTTTGAGTACGGGTATGACGAAAACGGCGTGATGCGCTGGAAATTCTCCTATAGCAACGATGTTCTGATCCAAGAGGAGCACAACTTTATGACGTATGAGAATGACCGTATATCCAATTCCTTCGCCGAAAAAGTCATTGAGTATTACGAGGACGGAACCCAGGTGTTCACCGTTCGCAACGACAGGGGGCTCATCATCAAGGAGGCCACCTACACGGCTGACGGAACCGTAGAAAATGAGATCACGTACGGCTACGAGTTCGCCGATGACGGCGGGTACAAGCGCATCACGATCCATGAAAACGGACGCTTGATCCGGGATACCGAGTACGCGCGCACGGCCGCGCAGGGGCTTAGCTACGTCATGCGGGATACCGAGTATTTCGAGGATGGCAGTAAGACCGTAAAGGAATACGACGAGAGCAGTCGGCTGGTTGGCGAATACACCTACGATGCCGAAGGAAATTTAATATAAAAGGAACAAAGAGTGACCCGCACGTGTTCTGCGCGCGAGTCACTCTCTGCTTTTCTGTCAGGAGATCACTTCTTCTCCGCGAAGCAAACCTTCTCCATAATCACGGGCTCCACGGGTCTGTCGGCGTACCCCGTCTCCACCTTAGCGACCTCCAGAACCACGTCCAGCCCGGCCACAACGTAACCGAAGGCGGCGTAGCTTCCGTCCAGCGACGAGGTGAAATCCGACGAGGTGCAGATGAAGAACTGGCAGGATGCGCTGTCATAGTAGGGGTCTGCGCGGCGCGCCATCGAGACAACGCCGGTGATATGGGAAAGATCGTTTTTGACGCCGTTATCCGCATACTCACCCTTGATGGTCTTGGACGAGTTACCGGTGCCGTCGCCCTTGGGGTCGCCGCCCTGGATCATGAAGTAGGAAATGATGCGATGGAAGGTCAGGCCGTTGTAGAAGCCGTCCTTCACCAGCCGTTGGAAGTTGGCCACGGTGATAGGCGCCACGTCGGGGCACAGACGGATCACGACGTCGCCGTGATCCTTGATGGTGATCTTGACGTACTCACCGATCTCGGCAGACTCCTCAAAATCCTCCGCCTTCATGGAATTGATCTCGGCCTGTATCTTATCCATGTCACAGGTTCCGGTTTGATCGGCGCAGGCCACCAGCGCGCCGAGAAGCAGGGTCAGCGCCAGCAACGCCGCGAGCATTTTGCATTTCTTCATGTTGTTTCCTCCGAAATTGAATTGTATGGATTTATTGTACCATGTTTCCGTCCGTTTGTCAAGATATCTTCCGGAAATGACATAATTACCCGTCCGTCAGGCATACTATACGATGAGAGTGCAACAGGAGGTAATCATGGACAAGCAAAACGATACCGCGCGGCTCGATCTGAAGCAGGGGGCGGCCGGGGTGATCTGCGTGGCCGCGGGGATATTCACCCTGTGGCTGGTGCTTCGGTACGCCCTGGGGCTCGCCCTGCCTTTTCTTCTGGCATGGCTCCTGTCCCGCCCGGTAAAGCCCTTGGCGCAGGTCTTAGCCGGCCGCACAAGACTGCCCCGGAGCGTTTTTGCGGCGGGGCTGGTGATTCTGACGGTCGGGGGATTCGTGACGCTGGCAATCAGCGGAGTGCGGAGGGGGATACGGGAGCTTTCCACCCTAGCCGAAGAACTGGCGGCCGACACCGACGGCTTGGTTTCGGCCATCGGAGGGCTTCTGGACAAGGCCTACTCCCTATCCTCCCGTATCCCTCTCCTCCGTCATTTTGAGGATGCGCCGGGCTATGACGATTTCTGCGCCCGTCTGGACGGTATGGTGGAGTGGGGGGTGGATCGGCTGGTTTCGGGCATCACCGAACGGCTCCCCGGCGCAGCCATGGCGGTGGCGGGCTGGGTTCCCTCGGCGTTCATCTTTCTGACCGTGACCCTGCTGGCCTGCTACTATTTCAGCGCCGACGACGGACGCATCGGCCGCTCGCTGGGGCAAGCCATCCTGCGGCTGACCCCCGCGGGGCTGAGAGACCGTCTCCCCCCCTGGGGACGGAGGCTTCGCCGGCTGGGGCGGCAGTATCTCCGCGCCTGCCTGCTTTTGGGGCTTCTGACCTTCCTGCAGGCGTTTATCGGGTTGGCTCTTCTCCGCGTGCCCTACGCCTTTATTCTGGCGCTTTTGATCGCGCTGGTGGACTTTCTGCCCCTGCTGGGGACGGGGATCATCCTCATCCCCTGGGCGGCGGTCAGCCTGCTTTTGGGGGAGGTGAAGCTGGGCATCGGGCTGTTGGTTCTCTACGCCGCAAGCACGGTGATACGCCAGATCTTAGAGCCCAAGCTCATCGGCGAGGGCTTGGGGCTGCATCCGCTTCTGTCTCTGGCGGCCATGTATGCGGGACTTCGGCTGTTCGGGGTGTGGGGGATGATCCTCGCGCCCCTCGTGACGGCGGGGATCGTCAGCGTGCTGGGAGAGGGGATACCTGCCCCTCCCTGCGCCAAGCGCACGGACTAATACCAATCCCCGATAAAAACATTGAATAGGAGAGCGTGCCTCCTGGCGTCCGACAGGCAAGCCTGTCAGGGACCCTTTGAAAAGGGTCCTTAAGAATCCCCTAAACTTTCAAATACATGCTATTTTGTGTGTTGACTTGCTGTTTGACAGGGAGATTTTGGCTTGTACCGTGGGGCCCTACCCACTGGGTTATTTGGAAAACGCAAGAACGGATTCGCCTTCAACATTTTGATTGAGGAGTAGTATAAAGGCGAACCGTTCTCGTATCCCGCGTATTCCGCGCAAAAAAAAACCACGCCTCGGTTTGACCCGGAGGCGTTGTTTTTGCTCATGAAAGATCAAGCATTCAGGGCGTTGAGAGCCTTGGTGAATGCGCTCTTCTTGTGAGCGGCGGCGTTCTTGTGGATGATACCCTTGGAAGCAGCCACGTCGATCTTCTTGACGGCAGCCTTGTACAGCTCCTGAGCGGCGGCCATATCGCCAGCCTCCAGAGCAGCCTGGTACTTCTTGATGTCGGTCTTCATCTGAGAACGGAACATCTTGTTCTGAAGGGTCTTCGTTTCGGTAACCTTCACGCGCTTCTTAGCAGACTTAATGTTGGGCATGAGTAAATCCTCCTCTAATAAATTTACGCTTCACCTTGCCATCATCTGAGAGGGTATGTGACAAGGCCACACATATACCCCTATATAATATCACATTTTTCTTCGATTTGCAAGAGTTTTTGAAAATTTTTTCTTCAAAAAATCCGTGAAATTTCCACCGACATAGGGATGACATTTTAGGCAGTATCACCAATCCCCTCCCTGCTTATTCCCGAATTCCCTCCCGCCATCTCGCGAATTCCCCCGCATCTCTTGACAAACCGAGCCGCCTGTGCTACAATATGACCAACTACAACTCGAAAATCGGAGGAATCTACCCATGAACAATACAAAAAAAATCGACATCGGCATCATCGGCGCCATGCAGATCGAGGTGGAGGCGCTGTGCGCCGCCATGACCGACACCCAGCGCGAGGTGATCAGCGGCATTGAATTCGTCAGCGGCGACCTGAGAGGCAAGCGGGTGGTCTGCGCCAAGTGCGGCATCGGCAAGGTATTCGCCGCCATGTGCGCCCAGACCATGATCCTGCGGTATGCTCCCGCCGTGATGATCAACAGCGGCGTGGCGGGGACTCTGTCCCACGAGCTGTCCATTGGACAGATCGCCCTGGCCGATCAGATGGTTCAGCACGACATGGACACCTCCCCCATCGGCGACCCTGTGGGGCTGATCTCGGGCATCAACATCATCTACATTCCCGCCGCCCCCGCCGTGACCGCCGCGCTGGCCGCCGCCGTGGAGAGCGTGGGTGTACCCTACAAGCGGGGTACTGTGGCCTCGGGGGATCAGTTCATCTGCCACACCGCCGACAAGGAGCGCATCTGCGCCTCCTTTGAGACGACGGACAAGCCCGTGATCGCCTGCGAGATGGAGGGCGCGGCCATCGGCCAGGTCTGCTACGTCAATCAGGTTCCCTACGGCATCCTCCGCGCCATCTCCGACGGCGGGGATGAGCAGGCCTTTGCCGATTACCCCACCTTCCTCGCCGCCGCCGCCAAGACCGCCACCGAGGTCATGCTGCGGTTCGTGGAGGAATGGGCGTAAGGGGGACGTGCCTCCGGCGCCCTGAGAATCCTTTTGAAGAAGGCTTCTTAGGCATCTCCGAAAATTTTTATACATATATTCTAAGATAATGAGAGGCGCATGAGGGATGGACAAGAACAAACTCATCATATATCAGATCAATCCCCGCATGTTCACCCCGCAGGGGACCTTGCGGGCGGCGCAGGAGTTGCTTCCCCACCTGGCCTCGGTGGGGGTGAACGTGGTCTACCTGTTTTCCATCTGCCGCGAGGACGATTCCGAGGATCGCGCCTACTGGAGCCGTCGGCAGAAGGCCAGTGGCTTGAACAACCCCAAGAATCCCTACCGCATATCCGATTACTACGCCATCGACGAGGAATACGGCGGGGAGGAGCAGCTCCGTGATTTCGTGGAGGCGGCGCACGGGCTGGGGATGGCGGTCATGATGGATATTGTGTATTTTCACTGCTCCCCCAACGCAAGGATCATCACCGACGTCCCCGACGGCATTGTCCGCAACGAGCGTGGCGAGATCGAGCTGGGCGAGTGGAATTTCCCGCGGCTGAACTTCGAGAGCCGCGCCCTGCGGGACTACCTCATAGACAATATGTGCTACTGGGTGCGGGAGTTCGGCATCGACGGCTTTCGGTGCGACGTGGGAGACGGTATCCCGCTGGACTTCTGGGCGGAGGCGGTCTTGGCGGCGCGGAAACTCAAGCCCGACCTCATCATGCTCAACGAGGGCGGGAAGGTGGAATACGTGGCGAGCGGCGTGTTCGACATGAACTACAACGGCATGGGCGTCGTGCACAGCAGCGTAAACCACTGTGACACCATTCGGTGTCACGGCATCCCTGCCCACAACGGCATTTGGTTCGTGGAGAACCACGACACCGTGACAGATTCGGGACGAATCGAGAATTGCCACGCCTCCGAGGTCTGCGACGGCTTCTACGTCTACCTCTTTACCACCCGCGGTACCCCTCTGCTCTATTGCGGCGAGGAGATCGGCGACCGCAACCCCCACAATATGTTTGCGAACAAGGATCACAACCGCGGC
This sequence comes from Eubacteriales bacterium, assembly GCA_045633025.1. GTDB lineage: Bacteria > Bacillota > Clostridia > Oscillospirales > CAG-272 > CAMEON01. Next base: position 23,957 of record JAZQXS010000303.1, read on the forward strand.
TACGGCGTGGACTGGTCTAACGCCCTCCTGCCCCACGGCATTCGGCGCAAGACGCTCATTACAGAGCTGTCGGCTCTCCGCAAGAGCGAGGATGCGCTGGCCTACGGTGACATGGCCTGGCTGGATACCGAGGACGGCGTGCTGGGCTTTACCCGCCGGTACGAGGGGGAAACGGTCACGATATTCATCAGCTTCAGCGACGCGCCCAAGACCGTGCCGACGGCCGGGCAGATCCTCCTGTCCCGCGGGCTGGAGAACGGGCGTCTGGAGGCTCACGGCTTCGTGATCTCCAAGCGGCAAAACGGCTGAAAACAATTTAATGAATTTTCCGAAACATCTTGCTTTTTTTCAAATTATCATGTATAATGATGGTACGACCTCCTCGGTAAAAGCACCGAGGGAAACAAGTGTATATGAGAAAGGAACTTTCATCATGGCAAAGAAGAATGGCGCCATCGTCGGTTACGGTGGCATGGGTGGCTGGCACGCCAGCTTCATGAAGAACAGCGACGTTGTCAACCTGGTCGGTATCTACGATATTAAGCCCTCCCGCTGCGAGGCCGCCGAGGCAAACGGCATCCACGCCTACGCCTCCCTGGAGGAGCTTCTGGCCGATCCCAAGATCGATTTCATCACCATCGCAACCCCCAACGATTTCCATAAGCCCATCGCGCTGAAGGCCTTCGCCGCCGGCAAGCACGTCATCAGCGAGAAGCCCGTCACCCTCTCCTCCGCCGATCTGCAGGAGATGATCGACGCCGCCAACGCCGCAGGCAAGCTGTTCACGGTTCACCAGAACCGCCGCTGGGACGGTGAGTTCCTGGTCATGCGCGAGGTATACAAGAGCGGCGACTTGGGTCCCGTTCACCACATCGAGTCCCGCGTGCACGGCTCCCGCGGTATCCCCGGCGACTGGCGCCAGCTTCCCGAGCAGGGCGGCGGTATGGTCTTTGACTGGGGTATCCACCTCATCGACCAGATGATGGGTATTGTCACCGACCGCAAGCTCAAGCGCATCTGGTGCACCTGCGACCACATCACCAATGAGCTGGTTGACGACGGATTCAAGCTGGAGATGTACTTCGAGGGCGATCTGACCGCCCACATCGAGGTCGGCACCTCCAACTTCATCGGTTTGACCCGCTTCTATATGACCGGCCGCGACGGCTCCGCCATCATTCCCGATTGGAGCAACCCCTGCAAGGTGGTCTGGTGCCATAACTACAACGAGAAGGAAGTGGTTCCCGTGGTGACCGCCGCCGGTATCACCAAGACCATGGCTCCCAGAACCGACTCCTCCATCTCCTCCAAGGAGATTCCCCAGCCCGCGGCTGATGTCCACGATTACTACCGCAACTGGGTTCGCGCCATCGACGGCGAGGAGACCCAGATCGTCACCCATCACCAGATGATGGTAGACATGAAGATCATGGAGGCCGCCTTCGAGTCGGATCGCACCCACATGCCCGTTGAGGTCGATCTGCAATTCTGAAATGAGATTTCCGAGGGGAAAACTTCTTGAAAGAAGTTTTCCCCTCACCCCTTTCAAGAACTTTTACACATACGAAGCAGTTTATTTGCCGAAAGAGTCCAAATAACCACGCCATTTTGGGCACATTGCACATTGACAAATCAGCATCGATTGTGTATAATGTGGTAAACGGGTGAGCACCAACGCTTCCCCGTATTTATGCAACAAGGAGAATCATGATGAAAAAGATTATTTCCGTTCTTCTGCTCGTGGCCATGGTCGCCATGAGCGCGCTGGCCTTCACTTCCTGCGAGGCCGTCACCGCCGCCTCCGCCCTGGAAAAGGCCGATAAGGCACTGACCGAGAACCCCTACACCGTCACCATGTCCATGAAGTTCAACAGCGACAACGCCGAGCTGAGCGCCATTTTCGACGCCATTTCCATGGAGATCCCCGTCACCGTGGACGGTAAGAATATGGCTATGGATATGTCCATGGAGATCATGGCCGGCATGAGCGCCGACCTCAAGATGGTCGTGGTTGAGAACGTACTGTACTACGATATGTCCGTGATGGGCGAGGCTGTCAAGATGAAGGCCACCCTGAACGAGGAGCAGTATAAGGAGCTCATGGAGGACAGCAATTCCCAGATGCCCATTACCTCCGCCAACTTCGAGACTCTGACCCTGGAGTCCAAGGACGGCAAGCAGGTGATCTCCTGCTCCGGCATTTCCGAGGAGGGTATCCAGTCCATGAACGACATGATGGCCGACACGCTGGCCGCTACCGGCGGTCAGGTCTCGGTAGGTGATCTTTCCTTCACGATCACCATCAACGACGGCAAGTACGAGTCCATGGCTCTGTCCGCCGCCTACGCCATCACTCTGGACGGCGAGACTGTCTCGGTATCCATGACCATGGAGGCCGACTATGCCTATGAGAACGTCTCTCCCATTACCGCTCCCGCCGACGCGGACGCGTACCAGGAGATGAGCTACGACGATCTGATGGGTTGATTTTACCCCGCCAAGAATAGAAAAGAGGCGCACCGATTTCTCTGTTGTTCTTAACGGAGAATATGTAAGCACAAAATTTCGGCAGAGAACTTGTTTTCTCTGCCGATTTGTGGTATAATGGGTACTATAAAACTTTGGAGGAGTA
>JAZQXS010000304.1:0-20198 GCA_045633025.1 Eubacteriales bacterium
CTCGCCGTCATACAGCAAGGCCACGGATACCGCAGAGGTGTTGTAGCCGCACATGAAGTTGGTGGTGCCGTCGATGGGATCGATGATGAAGGTATAGCCCTTCCCCGGCGCATGGCGGCTTTCGCCGTCCTCCTCGGCAAAGAAGTACGCATCAGGGAACAGCTCGGACAAGCGGCGCTTCAAGAAATTCTGCACCTTCACGTCATAAGCGGTCACAAAGTTGGCGCTTCCCTCCTTATAGTCCGGATGATTGCGGACGTCGTCCGGAACCTTGCGCATCATAGCGCCTGCGGCGCGGATAATGGCCTCGATCTGCGACTCGGGCACAAGGCCGTGAGAGGCGGGAGTTCCTTGGATTTCGTCCCGCAGAGCCAGCGCCAGCTTGGGCGTACGGGTGGTGATATTGGTAAGACCCATTTTGAGGAAGCGGCGCAGATCGGCTTCGTTGCTGATGGTCCAGCCCGACAGCCCCACGCCGCGCGCCTTGAGGTAGGCGGCGTTTTCATCGGTGATGAGCCCCGCATCCACGTTGAGAACCAGATCTTGGTAACTCGCGTACTGCTCCGCATGATCGCGGAAAACAGTTTTGCGGTCACCGCCCCAGATGCCAACCCAAAGGTCAGCGCCCAGCCCCTCGGCCAGCTTGCCGTCGTTGTTGCAGGATCCCGTAAACAGGATGCGCCACTCTTGGCCGTACTTTTTGGCGATCTCCATCACCGGCGCAACCAAGCCCTCCTGCTTGACGTCGCAGTTGACGCGAAGGCCGGGCACGTCAGCAAGGATGCTCATGAAGGTCTCGAAGGATACGCAGGAGGCGGGATCCTCCTGCGAGTCGTGGGACAAGTACAGCCGGGTTCCGTCCGAATTGACGTCCACCTCCAGCATTTCAGCGCCCGACTCAATGGCGGCGCGGATGTTCTCCAGGCTGTTGGCGGGTGTCCCCTCACAGCCGGCGTGAGCAGTGATCACGGTGAGCCCTGCCCGTCTCATTTGATACGAGGTATAACGAGGTGTTACAGACACAATAAATCCTCCGTAATTCATATTAGTAAAATTTTTCCAGATCGGGAGTTCGAGTGATTATGGTTTTATCCGAGGCCGGATAAGCCGCGGAATCGTAGGCGTAGAACCCTGCGCGGAAGCGGTTAAACGCCTTGATCTGGGTATCGGTCAAAAGGCATCCGCTGTGGGAATAGGAGGCGCGCAGGTGGGTACAATCGAAGTGATACCACCGAGGCTTCTCGTCGGTTCCGATGTTGACCATGATCCAGAAGTGAGTGCCCTCGGCCGCGCCGGGAGTACGCTCGATCTCACGGTAATCGATCCCCAACCGGCGGCAGAACGCGATGGCGGCCGCGAAATAGTTGAAGCAATCGCCCGAGCCTGTCATGAACAGGCTGTCGTAGGCGGCGCGGATCCAATCCGATTTATCCGAATCCGAGGTATAGGCGATATGATCGTACACGTAGGCATAGACAGCCCGAAGCTGGGCTTCCTTGTCCATATCCGGCGTGATGATCTGGGCGATCACAGCATCGATCTTTTGGTTGAGCTGCTCCTCGGTGACCTGATTCTCATAGATGTGGATGGTCGTTGTCGCCCAGGCGGTGTTGCCGGAGGCGTCGGTAGCCGTGAAGCTGACCGGATATTCCCCCGGAATCTCGGGGGACACGGCCGAGGAATCCACCTGAACGTCCAGTTCTCCTCCGCAGTTATCGGTGACAACAACCCCCTTGCGGTAGGCGATCGCCTCTCCCACAAAGGCAGAAAGCTCCGGAACCGTCACGAACGTGGGGGCTTGGGTATCCTCCACCACGGTCAGGATAGAATGAAGCTCCTTTGTCCGATTTCCGCTGGCATCCTCCACGCGGAATACGATATCGTAATCCCCGATCTGATTCATATCGGGCAGATCACATTCGAAATACGCAGTATATTCATCCGCCTCCGAAATGGTGTTGATAAAATCCAAGGCATTGGGAACGCCCACGCCCTTGGCATAGTAGACGTGGCGGGTGGTGACGACCGGGGCTTTCCAATCGCGAACGGTCAATTTCAGATTGTACTTTCTCCCCTCGCCGTCGGTCATGGGAATATCGTACGTACCGGGACGATGGATACAGGTTTCATCAAAGCCGGCCACGTAGGCCGCGCCGTCGGCTCCGACCAAGCGGTAGGGGCTGGGAAGATCGTTCCCCGCCTCCAGCGTGTATGTGATGGTCTTGGCGCAGCCCAGCATAGGCGCCGTCATCCCGACGCACAAAGAAAGCGCCGCCAATGTCCCGGACAAGACGCGGCACGCAGAATGATTTCGGGTCGATTTGGCCATAACCTCACCTCCAAACAAGCACTGGATAGTATCCGTTATATTATAGCAAATATGCACGGATAAGTCAAGGCGTTTTTCAGCTTTTTACAAAGATTCTTCAAAAAAATATAGAAACCGCTTGACTTTTCTGTCCTGATACGATATAATGGTATATCATCTCGCGCGAATTCTCCGGGGAGCCTCTACATATTCAGCCTCCCCGAAAAATCTGAGCCGTCTCGAAGCGCAACCGCGTACCGGATCTCCCGATTGGGAGGCTCTCCGCATTTTTTTGCAAGCCTTCAATTTTTTTCGAAAATCCCCGTTACATACGCCCCTGCTTTTTCGATTATATAGATAAGACCCCAATTTTTTGAAAACGAGAATTCAAATCAAACAGAAAGGATGCCTTTTATGAAAGCCAAACGAATCTTCACTGCCCTGCTCTGCGGCCTGTTGACCGCCTCCGCGTTGCTGACAAGCGTTATCCTGCCCGCCGCGGCGGAAACCGACGTTTTCGATATCAGCCAATCTCCGTACGTTACGGTTGCGCAGCCCGTAACCAACATCGTCGGAGATATCGCTATGATCCGCGAGATCAACAGCAAGGCTGAGATGGAGGCCGTGGCCGCCGCCGAAACAAAGCCCGCTACGGCTCTGTACACCATCAATCAGGAGCTGCAAGCGCTGGATGCCGACGGCACCCCCTTTGCCACGCTGGACGAGCTCCTGACCGCCCATCGGAATCTTATTCTCCCCGCCTTCCGCGTAAACGACACCGCCACGGCGGAGGCGCTGGTCGCGTATCTGAACGGTCTGCGCTTCTACGATTGCATGCTGGTCTCTGCGGACACCGCGCTGGTGAAGTCCCTCCGAAAGGCTCTCCCCACCGCCTTCGGCGTCATTGACTACACCGAGACCTACAAGGACACCGCCGCGCTGACCACGGAGCAATGCCTGGACATCCGCCGCTCCCTCAAAACCTATGACGGCCACGTCGCCCTCCTGCCCGCCCATCTCTGCACGAAGGATACTGTCCAGTATCTCTACGAGCATCAAGTCAACGTCTGGATGGGCATCTCCGACCAGCCTACCGAGACCGAGCAGTACTACGCCCTCCTGTCCGGCGCCGTCGGCGTGATCTCGGATGCCACCGATTCCCTCCTGGACATCGCCTGCAACGAGCTGGCCGAGAATACCCTGACCCGCACGCCTCTCAACGTCGGCCACCGCGGCATTCCCACGCTGGCTCCCGAATGCACCGTGGAAGGCTCCCTTTTGGCCTACAATAAAGGCGCAAACGTCGTGGAAATGGACGTATTTCTGACCGCCGACGGCCATGTCGCCGCCATGCACGATATCACCACGGGGGATACCTGCAACGGCGATCTGCACATGGAGGATTGCACTCTGGCCGAGCTGAAGGAGCTCTACGTCAACCGCGGTTGGGAAAACAACTCCAAGTATTCTCAGCTCCGTATTCCCACGCTGGACGAGTATCTGGAGGCATTCAAGGACGAGGATTGTATGCTCTTCATTGAGATCAAGTCCCACAAGCGCGAGATCGTTTCCATCATCCGCGACATGGTAAATGAGTACGATATGTATGACCAGTGCACCGTCATCACCTTCAACTTCGACACCATGGAGTATATGAGAGCGGATTGGCCCGAGATGGCGCTGGGTGCTCTTTGCGAGGATTACTACTACCTCATGACGGGTGAAATCCCCGAGGAGGATCTCCGCAACGCTATGGTCTGGGTAGGCCCCTATGTCGGAACCATCAACCCCGGCTGGGAGGCGTACAGCAAGGAGGACATCCGCGCCTTCCTGCTTCGCGGTGTCAGCGTCAACCCCTGGACCTTCTACGGTGTCGAGGCGTATCAGGCGCATTTCCTAGACGGCTTCGCCAGTCTGACGGGTAATGATGCGCACACCATCCGCACCCTCACCCGTAAGGTCGCCTTCAAGCCCACATTCACCGACGTGAAGCCCGACGATACCCTTGCGCTGGATCTCAGCGTTACCTCCTACAACCGTCTAACCCAAAAGAAAGCCCCCCAGACCGTTCTCTTTTTGGAGGGAGAGGAACTCGTACAGGTAGACGGCAGCTCCTTGACCGTGACCGGTGAAAAGGGTAAGATCGCCTTTGTATCGGGCTACACCGACCGTACCTTGGACTACACCATCTACACCCAGCCCATCGTCCTGAGCATTCAGAGCGAGGAGGAGACCACCGCGGCCGAGACCGAGGCGCAGGTCACCGAGCCTGCCACCGCCGAGAATACCACTGCCGAGCAGGTCACCGCCGAGGAGACCAAGCCCGCTGAGGGCGGCTGTGCCTCCACCGTCAGCGGTGCAATCCTGTTGACCTCTGCCGCCTTCGCATGGGTGGCTTGCAAGAAGAGAGAGGACTAATCTTGTACGTATTGTGGGGAGGACTTCCCGAGCGAAGTCCTCCCCATCCCCATTTCATACCAAGTTTTTTGCAGAAAATTCATTTTTTTCAAAAAAGCTTGCAACCAAATCTTCCCTTCTCACACTATATGATCGAAAGGAGTGAGGAACATGACCGACACCAAGCATCTCGCCGAGCTGTACGGGCAGGAGTACATGGGTAAAATATTCTACTACTGCCTCCGCAAGACCGGCGACTCCCACGAGGCCGAGGATTTAGCCTCCGACATCACGGTGCAGATCCTGACCGCCCTGCACAAGGGGGCGGACGTGGTGAATTTCCCCGCCTGGGTATGGCAGATCGCGCGCAATCGCTATGCCCTTTGGGCCAAGACACGCCGCAACCGCGCAGAGGAAGAATCCTTCATCGACCCCGACGATCCCGAAACCGAGGGTATTCTGACCGCAGGAGGCCGCAACACAGCCCCCGGTGTGGCCGAGGAATACGTACACGACGAGGAAATGGCCATCCTTCGCCGTGAACTGGCCTTTCTCGGTCGGGACTACCGCGAGGTGGTGGTGGCCTTCTACATTCAGGACAGATCGGTGGGGGATATCGCCGAATCCTTGGGTCAGCCCGAGGGGACGGTCAAATCCCGTCTGTTCCGCTCCCGTAATCTTCTCAAGGAGGGAATACAAATGGCAAGAGAATTTGGACCTAAGAGTTATAAACCCGAGGACGTGTGCTTTGCAGCCAGCGGATCCCAGCCCAGCGGACTGCCCTGGTCGGCTGTTCAGCGTGCGCTCCCCAAGAACATTTTGCTGGAAGCCAGCAATAACCCATCCACCGCCGAGGAGCTGGCAGTAGCCGTCGGCGTGGCGATGCCTTATATGGAGGAGGAGATTGCCCTGCTTACGGATGCCCAACTGCTGAAGCAGGTAGGGAATCGGTACGTCACCAACTTCTTCATCATGAGACACGATCTGCGGGTCGCCATCCGCAACGAGCTGCTTTTGATGACCGCAGATTGGGCGGAGAAATACGATTGCCTCTTGGAAAAGGCAATCCCCCTCTACCGCGCGGGATGCTACGTCCCCGAGCGCATGACCGACGGGGAGATGAAGTGGTTCGTCACACTGAATTTGCTGGACAAGTGCATCGAGCAATGTAACGGATACACCGAAAATTCCTTCATCCAGCACAAGCATCCCCGAGATAACTGGGGCTTTATCGGCTACGAGGGAAACGGTGTGCCCGGCATGTGGTTTGTGGGTCACTCCGGATCGACGAGCGACGCGGGCCCGGAGATCTGGAGCTATCAGATCGGAAAGTGGAATATGTGGGAACGGGGTATGACCTGGACGACTCCCACCATCCAGCTTATCAGCGAAATGATCCTGCAGAATCGTCGGGTGGACTCCCTGACGCCCACGGAAAAGGAGATTTTTGACCGTCGCAATCCCCATACGTTCTCCATCGACGAGGAAGGCCGCGTGATTCCCAATCTCATCACATTCCGCAAGTGGCAGCAAACCGCCATCCACGAAAAAATCGCTTCCCTGCCCGAATTCACCGTGCTTCAAGCGGACACCCAGGCAATCTTCGACCGTATCGTGGATATGCTCCGCCACGAGGGACACGAGGTACTTTCCACACAGCTTCCCTACTGTGCTTCCATGACCATGTGCGACATCCGTCATATACTGCTGGATCGCATGGTGGACCAGGGCATCCTCACCGTCCCCGAAAATCCCGAAACCAGTACTGTAGCCATGGCGCTATATGCCAAGTTCAATTAAATTCCAATGCAAAAGCCATAGATCATCCTCATGGGTGGTCTATGGCTTTTCTGATTCATTGAATCCGAAACACGCGCCTTGCATTCTCGCAAAGGATCAACCGATTCTCCTCCTCGGAGAGCCCGATGGCGAAGAATGCCTCGATGTCGGCCTCCTGGTTCCACATGGGGTAGTCGGTGCCGTACAGCACCTTCTCGGCGCCCCAGGCGTGGATCAGCGCGGCGGCCTTCTCGGCCGACAGAGAGGTGACGTGGGGCTCAATGCCATACTCCTTGCCGGGGTAGGCGATGCTGGAGGAGGTGTCCACGTAGAGGCCCTCGAAATCCGACAGCCGCTGGCAGGCGTAGTCCCAGTTGGCCCAGCCGCCCATGTGGGCGCCCACGACGGTAAGGTCGGGGAAGTCCTTCAGCACGCGGTCGAGGCGGTCGGGGTGAGAGAAATCGAAGCGGGGGTCGCCCATGTGCATGAGAATGGGGAGGTCGTACTCCACGCAAAGCTCGTAGATGGGGTAGGCCTTGGGATCATCAATGTTGAATTTCTGCATGTCGGGATGGAGCTTGACCCCGTGGAGTCCGTAGGCGATGATCTCGTTCACCGCCCCCCGCATATCCTCCAGGTCGGGGTGGAGCGTACCCAAGCCGGTCAGCAGTCCGTGCTTCCCTTCTGCCTCGGTGGCGGTCACGGCACCCGCGATAAAGCGGTTGATGGAAGCCACGTGGTGTGGCGTTGAGGCCACCGACTGCACCACGTAGCCATCGTAGCCCGCCTCCTCGCCCATGGCAATCAGATTCTGGATCAGCCCCGTCCCGTGCGCGTGTGTATCGTAAAATTCATCGGTAGAAGCCACCGCCCGCGCCGCGATCTTCTCGGGGTAGATGTGGCAGTGAGAATCTATAATTGCATAGTTATTCTTCATTTTTTGTATTCGGGGAGCGTGCCTCCGGCGGCTTAGAACCCTTTTTCAAAAGGGTTCTAAGAACTCCTAAAACCTTAACAAATAATATATTGTGTGTTTTTACTTGCTGATATCCGTAAGGATTTTGGCCATCACCGTGGGACCCTGCCCACTGGGATATTAAAACGCAAAATAACTATTTCCCAAAAGTTTTGAGGATGATTAAGGGACTTTTTCAAAAGTCCCTTAACCGGGGGTCAGGGGCAGAGCCCCTCGTTCTCCATTACTTTTTCAGTCCCAATCTCTCGGCGGCTTCCTCGCGCATCTTGTACTTGAGGATCTTACCGGCGGCGTTCATGGGGAATTTTTCGACGAAGTCGATGTAGCGGGGTACCTTGTGACGAGCCATGTGGTCGAGGATGTACTGCTTCATCTCCTCCACGGTCATGGTCTCGCCCTCCTTGAGGATGATGCAGGCCATGATCTCTTCACCGTACTGCTGGTCGGGTACGCCGATGACCTGAACGTCACGCACCTTGGGATGGGTGTAGATGAATTCCTCGATCTCCTTGGGGTAGATGTTCTCACCGCCGCGGATGATCATGTCCTTCAGACGTCCCGTGATCAAGTAATTTCCGTCGGGACGGCGGCAGGCCAAATCACCCGTATGAAGCCAGCCGTCGGCATCGATGGTTTCGGCGGTGGCCTTGGGCATCTTGTAGTAGCCCTTCATGATGTTGTAGCCGCGAGCGACGAACTCGCCGTTGACACCGTCGGGGCAATCCAAACCCGTCTCGGGGTCGATGATCTTGCACTCCACGTTGGCAAAGGCCGAGCCGACGGTCTCGGTGCGAACCTCAAGAGAGTCGTAGTAGCTGGACATGGTACAGCCGGGGGCGGCCTCGGTCTGACCGTAGACCGACACGATCTCCCGCATATTCATGACGTCGGGCTGTGCCGCCTTCTTCATGAGGTCGGCAGGGCAGTTGGCACCCGCCATGATGCCGATTCTCATATAGGAGAAGTCTGTCTTGGCGAAATCCTCGTGCTGCATCATGGCAATGAACATGGTGGGCACGCCGTTGAAGGCGGTGATATGCTCGTTGTGGACGCAGGCCAAGGCAGGCTTGGGGGAGAAGTAGGGCAGGGGGTACATGGTCGCGCCGTGGGTCATGGAGGCGGTCATGGACAGCACCATGCCGAAGCAATGGAACATGGGAACCTGGATCATCATGCGGTCAGCGGTGGACAGCTCCATGTGGTCGCCGATGTACTTACCGTTGTTGACCACGTTGTAGTGGGTCAGCATAACGCCCTTGGGGAATCCGGTGGTACCCGAGGTGTACTGCATATTGCAAACGTCGTCCTTATTGACCGCGGCGGCCAGGCGGTAGACCTCCTCAACGGGCACCTGCACCGAGCGCGCCACAGCCTCATGCCATTCCATACAGCCCTTCTGGCGGTAGCCCACGGTGATGACGTTGCGCAGGAAAGGCAGACGGCGGGCGTGGAGCGGAGTGCCGGGGCGCAGATTCTCCAGCTCGGGGCACAGCTCGGCGACGATCTGACCGTAGTGGCAATCCTTGGCGCCCTCGGTCATGATGAGGGTATGGGTATCCGACTGGCGGAGCAGATACTCCACCTCGTGGATCTTGTAGGCGGTATTCACGGTAACCAGCACCGCGCCGATCTTGACGGTCGCCCAGAAGGCGATGTACCACTGGGGCACATTGGATGCCCAGACAGCCACGTGCGTGCCGGCCGTCACGCCCATGGAAACCAGAGCGCGCGCAAAGGTATCCACGTCGTCGCGGAACTCGGAGTAGGTACGGGTATAATCCAGCGTGGTATACTTGAACGCGTACTGATCGGGGAATTCCTCCACCATGCGATCCAGCACCTCCGAGAAGGTCAGATCGATGAGCTGATCCTTCTCCCAGACGTACTCGCCCGTGCGGGCGCGGTTATAGTACAGAGTGCGGCGCTTGCGGGAGGGATCGTCGAACTGCTTCATGAAGCTGGCGAACTGGGAAAGAATGATCTCCATATCGTCCAGCTCCTCGCACCAACGGGGATCCCACACCAAGGAGATATGGCCGTCGTAGTTGACCGAGCGAAGCGCCAGCATAATATCGGCGATGGGCAATTCGCCCTCACCGGCCAAGCAGAACTCCAGGCCGTTCTCCACTCGGCGGGTATCGCAGAAGTGGACGTGGCGAACGTAAGCGCCCAGATTCTTGATGATCTCCTCGGGGGTCTCGCCGCCGCCGAAATTAGCGGCCGAAAGCTGCCACAGCGCGCCGAAGCTATCGCTGGCAAAGCGATCCAGAACGTCGCGCAGAACGGAGGACTTACAGAACAAGCCTGAGGTCTCCATCAGGAGGCACACGCCGCGGGACTCGGCCTCGTGCAGGACGCGGTTGATGAGCGCCACGGTATTTTCAATGGCCGCGGGGGTGTCCTCCTCGGAGGCCGCCGCTGTACGCAGGCGAATGTTGGGAATACGGAGATTTCCGGCCACGTCCATACAATGCAGGATCTCGGCCACAGACTCCTCCGCGCGGGCGGCGTCCGAGGGGTCAATGAGGCAGTCGATGCAGGGGACGGTCAGCTTCCGCTCATACAGACGGCGCAGGGTAGCCGCCGCCGCATAGTCATAGAAGGCTCCGTCCCGATCGGTAAACATGGAGCCGTGGATGTTGTGGATCTCCACGCCGGAAAAGCCCAGCGAGGAGGCCATATCGCAAAATTCGTCAAAGGTGTGGTTATGCCAACCCTTCGTAGAAAAAGACAATTTCATGATCTATACCTTCCTTTAAGCGAAAACATGCCGTCGATCAGACAGACTGCTCGAATACGATCTTGTTAACGGCCGCGACGTAGGCGCGGATGGACGCGCCGATGATATCGGTGGAGATACCCCGTCCGGCATACAGCTTTCCGTCGGCGCGGAGCTTGACCAACGCCGAGCCCATGGCCTCCTTACCCTCGGTCACAGCCTGGATCTGGAAGTCATCCAACTCGAAATGACAGCCCATGATCTGCTCCAAAGCCACGAAAGCGGCGTCGATGGGGCCATCGCCCATGCTGATGCCCTGCAACTGCTCGCCTTTCTTGTCCAGTACGATCTGGGCAGAGGCGGCCAGCGCGTTTCCGCCGGAGCTGTTGACCATATAGCTGACCAGGGTATAGGTGGAGGGCACCTGCATAGCGGAGCCCGAAATGATCGCCTCCAGCTCCTTGGGACCCACGTTTTTCTTGGCGGCGACACGCACGAACTCGTTATAGACAGCCTCGGTATCCTCCTCGGAGAGATCGTAGCCAAGCTTGGCCACGGCAGCCGAGACGGCGGCCTTGTCGTCACGGGCATCCAGGGTAAAGCCTACCTCGGCAGAGGAGGCGATATTGACCGAAGCGTTGCGGTCGGTTCCCTTCCCGGCGACAATGCGGCTGATCTGATGAATGACACGATGATATTCGGTCAACTGCACCCCGGCAGAAAAGCCGTAATGGTTTCCGCAGTTCTTAATGATCCCGAAAAAGTCGTCCAGCGAAACACCGGTGCCCTCCACCGCAGTCTTTACGGTATCGGCTCCCGCCCGAACAGCCAGAATGGCAGAGGCGGCCGCCAGCGCGTTCTTATTATCGCAGGACACGCCCACGGGTACGCTGATATGCGCGGTTGCATCCTTGACGAACGCGGCGAACTCGTCGGGCATCTTCTCGCCGGTGCTGTCACAGAGGGTGACCAGCGTTGCCCCCGCCTCAACGGCGGCGGTCAGAATAGAGGTCAGGAATGCAGGCTCGGCGCGGGTAGCATCCACGGCGCAGAACTCTACGTCCACGCAAACAGCCTTGGCCTTCGCCACGGTAGCGGAGACCCATTCCAGCATCTTGGGGGGCTTCTTATGAGCGGCGTACTCCATACCGACGGGAGATACGGGCACCTCTATGCGCAGGCGGGGCGCCTTGGCGGCCGAAATGGCCTGCGCAGCCTGCTCAAAGCTATCCTTCGTCATGCCTACGCATACGGACAGCACGCTACTCCCCACAAACGAGGACACGGTGCGAACGAACAGAATATCCGTCTTGGGGGTCTCAATGGCGGGCAGTTCTATGACATCCACTTTCAGCTTCTCAAGCTGACGGCATATCTCGATCTTTTCCTTAAAGCTGAACGTGCAATTTTCTCTGCACAGCGTGCGGTCGGCAATTCTCATGGAAATCTCCTTCACATTCTATTTGGATTTATCAACAGAAAAAACAAAAAGCCCGGATGTATACAATACATCCGAGGACGAAATTCATTCGCGGTACCACCTCGGTTATCTCCACAAGGGAGATCACCTTATCGGAGCCCATCAGCTCCTCTGTCTGATAACGGGACAAACCGGAGACGCTTACTGCGGCAAAGCGGTTGGGCATCTCTGCTCAGGAATGAGACTTACTTTACCCTCTGTATCGGCTCACACCACCCGCCGATTCTCTGAAAGCAGACCGGGCAAAGAATAATTCCTTCATTGCATTTCTGTGATGTGGGGTATTATATCACACTCCACGAGGTTTGTCAAGAGGTTTTGTGAAATTTCCATGCATTTTTTCGTCCTTTTGCCGCCTACGTTCATCAGGTACACATATCGTTACCCGCGATCGCGCGCCAAAGCAAGCACAGCGAAAATCCAAATACCGACAGCATTTCAGCCCTTCTCAGCAGGGCGTACACCGCCAAAAGCCACAGCATCCCCAATCCGATCCCCGTCGTCACCTGCAGGATCCCGGTTGCGATCCGATCCCCCCAGAGCCACGCCGCAGCGCACCGCAGCATCCGCCCGCCGTCCAGCGTTCCGATGGGCAAAAGATTGAAGATCCCAAAAGCCAGTGACGCTCCGCAAAAAAGCCCGAGCGCCTCCCCGCCCCTTGTTGCGGCCAAAGGATAGGCCAGCGCCGCGCACACCAAGCTGACGATCGGCCCGCCCGCCGCGATCCAAAGCTCACGGCCGTACGAAAGAAGTCCCGCCAATTCCAATCTTGCTCCGAAAAGATCCAGGCGAAAACCGCGTATGCGCGCGCCGGCGCCCCAAGCGGCAATCATATGACCCAGCTCATGCATACCCGCCGCCGCCAGAATCGCCAACCACGGGCGAATTTCCGTCCACACAGCTCCCGCCGTCAGTCCGGAACGGAATATGCTTCCCGCCCCCGCCACAGCCGCCGTAGCCAATCCCACCCAAAAGAATCCACTCACTCGTACCCGCATAGAGTCCCCTTCCAGTATACCGTTATGGATATAATATGAAAAGATTTGTAAATGATTCGCAAAAATTTCATTTTTGCTCTTGACAATCGCTTGATTGTACGATATAATAAAATCACAACCAATCATTATCCACGCAGAAGCCCCCGGGTTTCTGCCATCAACACACATACGGAGGTAATCTATGAATCTTGAAATCAATGACGCTATGATCCCCGGTACCAAGCTCAAGAAAAGTGATATGGGGAACGTAACCGGCCTGGAATTTTTGTCCAAGGTATTCTTCATCAGCGAGGGCGTCATGCTCTCCCAGATCCGCGAGGTGTCGGGCATCGACGGCTCCACCCTGCAAAACTGGACCAAGCGCGGCTGGGTCGCCAACGCGCGCCTGAAGAAGTACAACATCGACCAGGTAGCCCACATTCTCATCATCAATATGCTTCGCTCCTGCATCCAGTTGGACAAGATTGCCCTGCTGCTCCACTACATCAACGGTAAGATCGACGACAAGAGCGACGACATCATCCGTGACTCGGTTCTCTATGACTACATCTGCCGCATTCTGGACACCCTGACCCAGCAGGACGTATGCTCCACCGCCTCCATCAAAGAGGTCATCCGTGAGCAGATCAAGGACTATGAGGAAGCTATGGAGGGCGCCCGCGACCGTCTGGCGAACGCGCTGGAGATCATCGTCGTGGCTTACTACGCCGCCCTCATCAAGCGCCGCTCCGACGAGATGCTCAACGATCTCATGAGCAACGCCTACTGATTGCCCCTATGAAGATCAAGAACGTCGGTCTGAATCTGCTCGTCTATTTCCTGTATTTTTTCGGTTCCTGCATTCTGGTCATGCTGGCCGAGGCGCTTTTGGTGGTCATTCTGGAAAAATTTGTCCTGATTCCCTACCCCGTCCTCACAGTTATCCGTATTGTCATCTATACGGTAGGTGTGCCCGCGCTCCTGGGGGTACTGGGCTATTTTGAGGGCTACCGCGAGGCCGTATGCTCGGTATCCGAAGCGATCGTCAGCGGATGCTTCGCGTCTGTTCTGCACCTGATCTTTGCCATGCTTTTCAAGTTTGAGGGCTTCGTATCGGGTTCGGTACGGTTTACCGCAGGACTATTGCACAACGGCTGGAAGATCACCTACGACTCGCTCATCAATAAGACGCCGTACAGTCTGTTTTTGCTGGTGTTCGCCGCATACAGTGCGCTCTATATCGCCACGCTGACCATCAGCAAGTACTTCGGCGCGCAAAAGCGTATCATCGATCGCGGAGAGCTGAGAAAAGACGAAGCCACCGAATAACGCTAAAGCAGAGGAGGTGTCGCCCATATGCAAAACGCATTGGCGGCGCCTCCTTTTTTCACGCGCGGCATCCGACAAAAAAATCGGCCGCGAGGCCGACTTTCCCATTTTTTTGTAGCTCCGTCTGTAAGCCGGGTTCTGTTCGCGCCCGCATACGAGCGCGTGGCGACCATCTATCTGCGCGTCCCGTCGCCGAAACGCTTTACGGTTTTCCCGTACGCCACCCAATGAGCCTTGCGGTGGTCGAGCCGACCTGCCTTGCGGCCTCATACGGTGTTGCATCGGATAGAGTTTACAGCAAATCCATGTTACCATGGAAGTGGGTGAGCTCTTACCTCGCCTTTCCATCCTTACCGCTCCAAGGAACGGCGGTCTATTTCTGTTGCCCTTTTCCGGCGGTTACCCGCGGCTGACGTTATCAGCTATCCTGCCCTGCGATGCCCGGACTTTCCTCACGGGAATACCTTTCGGCACCATCCCGCGCGGCCGCCCGACGAAGCTACCCCTTCATTATACCACGTTTCCCCCCGAAAGTCAAGCCCCAAACAGAAAACAAAATGGCAAGGTGGAATTTATGGAAAAGGAAAAGTGTATGGACAGCATGTATCCATATCGAATTGCCTGGCAAAAGCCCGTCGAGGTGAACGTCGGCTCAAGCAGCCGCGCCGCTGTACTGGACGCTATGGAATACGACTCGCCCACTTCCCGTTCCCGTCTCTGCGGCAGAACAGGCCTCGGCGCCGCTACCGTGCGTCGCGCATGTCGTCAGCTCATCCGTGAAGGTGTCATGACCCTCCAATACGGCCGTGACCCCGACAGCGGAGCCGCCTGCGATCTGGTCGCCCTCGCCCGCTATCCGGTTCTTCCTGTTGTGGAGATCACGGATGCCTACATGGTCTACCGTCTCTGCGACACACGCGGACAGTCGGTATTCTCCACGGTGCGGGACAGAGGCGGCTTCTGTACGCCGGAGGACGATCTGCTCGCGCTGATGGGACAGGCCTCCGCGATCCT
This sequence comes from Eubacteriales bacterium, assembly GCA_045633025.1. Taxonomy (GTDB): domain Bacteria; phylum Bacillota; class Clostridia; order Oscillospirales; family CAG-272; genus CAMEON01. The sequence continues at coordinate 14,980 of JAZQXS010000304.1, forward strand.
CCGCGCCGGCACCTGCGGTCTTCCTGCGTCCATCCCGTTGCAGCCGCCCGTCCTCCTTATTAACTCGGAGGATAGCGCATTGTGCCGATCGGCAAAGCGGATCCTGCCAACGCCCCCTGCGTTTGTCCTCACGCCCAAAGAAGCCGCCGCCCACGAGCTACGCTATCACGCCGCCACCCGAAACGCCTCCTCTATTCTCCATATCCGCACCGGTGAATCCGAATCCATCGCCCTATTCACGCGGGCTCCATCGGATACCCCCGGCGCCTTGTATCCTCTTCCCTGTATGGAAGGTCTGGGGCAAACGATCCGCCAGCGTACCCGCGGGATTCCCCCACACACCCGTGCGTGGTGGCTCCGAGCCGCCGAAGTCCTGTCGGATTTTCTCGGTTACGTCATTCCCGATTGCATCGTGGCGGAGATCGACCGCCCAACCGTAGAGCCTGAGTTCATCCGCGCCCACCTTCCCTCGCATATTCCGCTGGTCTTCCTGCAATACGCGCTCAATACACCGTCTCTGGCGCATCGCGGCGCTCTGCGGCTGACCAGACGAGCGCTGTGGGATAGCCTGGAACGCCCGCTTGATTCGTCAACGAACTGATATTTCAACCCCGAAAAGGAGGATGTCCCATGTTACAGATTGGCACGAAAGCCCCCGATTTTACCTTGCTCGACCAGAACGGAAAAACCGTCCGCTTGTCCGATTTCAGAGGCAGGAAGGTCGTCCTCTATTTCTATCCCAAGGACAACACGCCCGGATGCACCCGTCAGGCTTGCGGGTACGCGGCGCAATACGCCGGCTTTCAAGAAAAAAATATCGCCGTGATCGGCATCAGCCGCGACAGCGTCGCCTCCCACATCAAGTTCGCAGAAAAGCACAGCCTTCCCTTTACCTTGCTCGCCGACCCGGAGAGAGTCGCCATCGAAGCCTACGGCGTATGGCAGGAAAAGAAGCTGGCCGGGAAAGTCGGCATGGGGGTGGTGCGCACCACCTTCCTCATCGACGAAGAAGGTATGCTTCTCGCCATCAAGCCCAAGGTTAAGCCGGATACCGACGCGCAGGAGATCCTGGAGGCACTGTCATGAACAACCGCTTGACGCTTTTGGCAAACGCCTTGGTCAAATTTGTCTGCGGTCTTCTGCTGGTGGGACTCCTCCTGTTTCTGCCCGCCGGAACCCTGCGCTATCCCAACGGCTGGCTCTTTATGGGGCTTTTGTTCCTCCCCATGCTGATGCTGGGCGCCGTTATGCTGGTCAGATCCCCCGAGCTACTCAAAAAGCGCTTGAACGCCAAGGAGAAGGAATCGACCCAGCGCGGCGTTGTCGCCCTGTCCGGGCTGCTTTTCTTGGCGGGCTTTATCGTAGCGGGCTTGGATTTCCGCTTCGAATGGTCCCGCGTTCCCGCCCCCGTCGTCATCACGGCTTCCGTTGTTCTGTTGATTTCCTACGCGCTCTACGCCGAGGTCATGCGAGAAAACGCCTACCTCTCCCGCACCATTGAAATCCAAGAAAATCAGAAGGTCATCGACACAGGCCTCTACGGAATCGTTCGCCACCCCATGTACGCCGTGACCATCTGGCTGTTTCTGGCCATTCCCCTGGTTCTGGGCTCTTGGTTCTCTCTCCTCTGCTTCCTTCATTATCCGATCCTTATAGTCATTCGCATCCGCAATGAGGAAACGATTCTGACTTCTCAGCTCGACGGCTACGAGGCCTACAAGCAGAAGGTCAGATACCGTTTGATTCCCTTCATCTGGTAATTCCTTCCCAACGATTCATATTGTCTATTACGGAGATACATCATGCAACCATCCAAGCTTACCTATAAGCGAACCCGCTTTGCCTGCTATTCGGCCTACTTCACCATGTCCTCCATCTTCTGCGTCCCCCCTCTGCTGTTCGTCACCCTGCGGGAAACCTACGGCATCTCCTACACCCTCTTGGGCACGCTGGTGCTGACAAATTTCTGCACCCAGATGGGCATTGACCTTATCTTCACTTTTTTTACCAAGTTCTTCAATCCCAAAATCGTGGTGCGGGTCATGCCCCTCATCACGTCGCTCGGCCTGGCCATTTATGCCTTGATTCCGCCCCTGTTCCCGCAGTACGCCTACGTCGGTCTCGTCATCGGTACCATCATTTTCTCTGTATCCGCCGGACTTTCCGAGGTGCTTCTGAGTCCCACCATCGCGGCCATGCCCTCGGATAACCCACAGCGGGATATGAGCCTGCTCCATTCCTTGTACGCCTTCGGTGTCTGCACCATGGTACTGCTCAGTACATTGTTTCTGAAGGTGTTCGGCTCGGAGAACTGGATGATCTTGGTTCTGATCCTGGCCGCCCTCCCCGTATTCTCTTCCATCCTCTTCATGATCTCCCCCATGCCCGACATGGATACCGCCGCCGAAAGCGCCCGCACAAGCCGCACCAAAGAGCGGGCGATAGGAATGGCGTTGTGCGTTGGATGCATCTTTTTCGGAAGCTGCGCCGAAAATGTCATGAGCAACTGGATCTCCAGCTACATGGAAAACGCATTGGGCATCAATAAGGCCGTAGGAGATATTCTGGGTGTGGCCGTCTTTGCCATTCTTTTGGGCATCGCCCGCATCTCCTATGCCCGCTTCGGCAAAAACATCCGCCGCGTTTTGCTTTTGGGCATGATCGGCGCCACGGTCTGCTATTTTGTTGCCGGACTTTCCCTTACCGTGATCCCGGCTTTTATTGCCTGTATCCTGACAGGATTTTGCACCGCCATGCTATGGCCCGGCACCCTCATTCTTATGGAAGAAAATATTCCCAATCCCGGCGTGGCCGCCTATGCCCTCATGGCCGCCGGAGGCGATTTGGGCGCATCGGTTGCCCCCCAGCTCATGGGCGTAGTGATCGACCATGTCTCGAGTAGTCAGATCGCCACGGAGCTCGGCCGAACTCTCAACGTAACACCGGAGCAGATCGGACTCAAGGCCGGTATGCTGGTCACCGCCATCTTCCCTCTGATTGGCGTTGTCCTGCTTGTTTTCATCATCCGTTACTTCAAAAGAAATCCCCTCATTTCCACCACCCAATCCACTTGATTCCGCTCTATACCCACTCTAAAAAGGAGCATCAACGGTTACCTACATCCACTGCTGTCATTTTGCACATAACCAAGCCAAAATAAAGTTTTATTTTGTTGATTTTTTTCTCAAAATAGTATTGACATTTTTTGAGTCTTGTGCTATAATATACGAGTCGTCAGGGAACAGCAAATCCCGCGAGACAATCTGGGTGTGGCGCAGCTGGTAGCGCGCTACCTTGGGGTGGTAGAGGCCGCAAGTTCAAGTCTTGTCACTCAGACCATATCGAGTGTTCATAACAAATGTTATGGACACTCGATATTTTTTTGCTTGTGCCGACAATAGGTTTTCTTACTTTTTCATGGTTCGCGAGCAGTTCGTCTGCTCTTTTTTGTTTTCGGGGTTATACTGCGCTGGGAAGGTACTCAATGGCAACGCCCTGCCGTGAATCCAGCGTATAGTTGTGCTTGGGAACAAAGCTCGGAAGATCAATGCAACCAACGAAGCGATAGTGAATGATGATCCGCTGGGTTCGGTTCTTCCCAGTTCCCATGATGGGAAATACCTCAATCTTGTCGATCAGCTCGTGGAGAATAATTGGCGTGAGGGTCTGCATGGTCATGAACTTGCGAATAGCTCGGATAAAATTGGCCGACGAGTTCTGTGCGGCATCCAGCCGTTCAATTTTGTTCTTCAGCTCGAAGATCTGACCTTTCAATTCCTCCTGTTCCACCTCGTACTTGTGGGATAGTCGCATGAACCAATCGTCCGTCACCTTACCGTTGACATTGTCCTCGTACACCCTTTCGTAAAGCCGAAGTAGCTCTTGACTACGCGCCGTAGCCGCCGCCAAGGCACTCTCTGCGGTCTTGCGTTCGGTGGAGGAGATCTCGTTGGTCCTACGCTCCAACAGCTCCGCAAGGGCGATCTCGTCGGAATCCAGATAGGATGCCAACCGAAGCAGTTCGGTCTTGACAACCTGCTCCAAAGAATCCTCACGGATATAGTGCGTGGACTCACAGGTGCCCCGCATTCCCTTGTAATTGGAGCAGCTATAATACCGAATCGTCGGGTTCTGATGGTTGAAGTTGAACCACAGCTTGTGTCCGCAGTCCCCGCAGTAGAGGTAATTGGTAAAAACGCTGTCCTTCGCGTCCTCGTCCTTGCGCTTGCGCCGTCTGTTCTTCGCGTTCATCTCCTGAACTCTCTCCCACATTTCGCGGTCGATGATGGGTTCGTGAACATCCCTAAAAATCACCCAGTTCTCTTTGGGGTTATCCAACCGAGCCTTATTGCGAAAGGACTTGGAATAGGTCTTGAAGTTGATCACATCCCCGCAATATTCCTGTTGCGAGAGCATCTTGGAAATCGTGGTCTTGCACCACCTGTAAGGATCGGGCTGGGTTTTCTTGCCGCCACGCCCCGTACCCTTGCTCTGCCAGTAGGCTTGCGGAACGAGAACCTTATCCTCTTGCAGGATTCGTGCGATGGTCTCATTCCCCTTCCCTTCGATACAAAGACGGTATATTCTCCGCACGACCTCTGCCGCCTCGGGATCGATAATCCATTTCTTTTTGTTTTCGGGGGATTTGACATAGCCATACGGGGGCTGTGATAACGGCTCTCCTGCGTTCCCGCGAAGGCGGTGCGAGCTTCTGACCTTGCGGCTGATGTCCTTGGCGTACATCTCGTTCATCACGTTGCGGAACGCGCTGAAATCATCCTCTCCGTTTTCGCTGTCAATGCAATCGTTGATGGCGATGAATCGGATGTTGTGTTCGGGAAAATAGTAGTCGGTGTATTGTCCGACCTCCAAGTAATTTCGCCCGAAACGAGACGAATCCTTGACGATGACCGTCGTGACGTAGCCCATGTCCATGTCCTCCAACATCTGTTGGAATCCGGGACGGTTGAAGTTGGTTCCCGTGTAGCCGTCATCCACGTAGAACTTGGTATTGGTAAATCCATGCTCCTTGGCGTATTTCGCAAGGAGCTTTTTCTGATTGGCGATGGAATTGCTCCCCCCCTCTGCGCCGTCATCGCGGGACAGGCGGCAGTAGAGCGCGGTGATCCCGATTGGGTTGTTATTCTGCTTGGCTGCTGTTTTCTTCTGCATGATGCTCCTTTCTATCCGCGTCTTGTTTTACCGGATGGGCAGCCGAA
>JAZQXS010000305.1:0-14790 GCA_045633025.1 Eubacteriales bacterium
GATTCTGCGCGCCCCTTACCTATATCAAAAGCAAAAAGGAGTCGCCTTGCGACTCCCTTTTGCTTTTGGTGCGGGCAAGAGGACTTGAACCTCCACCGAGTTGCCCCGACTAGAACCTGAATCTAGCGCGTCTGCCAATTCCGCCATGCCCGCGGAACGGATAGTATTATAACACATCGATTCGGTTTTGTCAAGGGGTTTTTGAAAAAAAGTCGAAAAAATTTTCAAGATTTTTTATTCCGTGAAATTTCCCGAAAAAAGGCGCCAAAAGCGGCGTTCCCGACGGTTTCACAGGCAAGCCGTCAGCGCTACGGGAGAGAGATCACTCCACCTCCACCACGCCGTCGGGTTTAATGGTGATCTTCATGCCGTCCTTGACGTAGGCGAGGAACTCGTCCCCCAGGCAATCCACGACGGGCATGGACACACCGTCCACCCACACGTCCGCCAAAATCGCGCCGGCGACTCTCTTTTTTCATATTATTTTTATTCAAAGTTTCTCCTGTGTCTTCATATTGAGAGATTTCATGTCCCCGATAATCAGTGAAATATGTGCTCTCTGTTCAATTGTGAGCACCGACACATCAATGGTCGCATCCTCAGTCCGCCCCAACAGATAATCTGTAGATACAGAAAACAGATCCGCCATTTTCACCAGCATCTCGATGGAAGGCAGAACATTATCGTTTTCCCAATTAGACACGCACTGCTTGGTCACCCCCAACAGATTCCCGAAAGCAATCTGATTGTAACCGTGGGCAAGACGCAATTTTTTGATATTTTCGTTCAAATTATACAACACAGTCGTTAGCCTCCCCAAGTACATTTTTATGATATTATTATAAATAAATACTTGACAAAGTATAAATACTATGGTATACTAATCATGGACACGAGTTAAGGAGAAGATTAAATGAACAATCTATCTAAGGGTTGTCTCTTTCGGATTTTGATGGAAATATTCAAATTCTTGTTTGTCTTCACAATATTCGGAATGATAGCACTACCAACAATTGCATTCAGTTTAGCAATAATTGATTACCTCGAAACGGGTTCATCGGAAATGCTATATATCCTACAAGAAACCAGCGGAGACGCAACAACTGTTATTTCTTTTCTCATCGAAGGAATGACCTCCTCCGTTCCTTTTGACGGTTTGTTTGAATTGCTAATAGACCAATCTGACCGAATTAAAGACAGTAGCATAGTTCTCTCTGGTTTATTATCTTTTATCAAGGGCATATGCGATAAAGAAACCATAGTTCCCGCTTTCAAAAATTATATCCCCGAGTTATTTCAAGATATTGTTGTTGCTACGGTAGCAAGCCTGTTTTTCTTCCTTTTTGCTCGACTAAATAAGCTCCTAATGATTTTCAACGGTTTCGCCGCGCATTTTGCATTTCACATTATTTCAGTCTTGTGGTACTATGCCTCTTTCTGTTGTGCCCAGTGTCTAGTACTTTTCATCAAAGTACATACATTACCCGCCGCACTTCACATCGTATTGTTTTTAATATTTTTAATCGCTTTCTTGCTTCACGCTTTGTTTCTCAGTTGTGCTATGGATAAAAACGATTCCCAATTATTGAGATCTCTTGTTATTTTAGGAATTGACGCAATATTCGGTGTTATTACCGCGCTTGTGCTTTGGTCACTAAAATCAACTCTTTACGGCTTGTTCAACATCTTTAACGGAACATCCATCGTCATTTTTATTATCGTAGCATTTTTCTTGCGTGTTTTAGAAGATATAAAATCCGTGATCCTTAAACAATCAACTTTTACCTTATTCACTATTTTTGCCAAAAAAGGGAAATCCTTTTAAAATGACATTCAATCATATTTTTCGTAAAATCGTTCGCGTGCTTCCCTCTACTCTTCTGTTTTTGGTGATTATTCTCATTCTAACGCAGAAATACGCCTGTCCCTTCTATGTTCTTTTCGATATTCCCTGTCCAGGTTGCGGAATGACAAGAGCCTGCTTGGCTTTATTGAGATTTAATTTTCGGGAAGCACTCTCTTCCCACTGCTTGTTTCCAATTCCAATTTTTTGGGCAATCTATCAGTTGTGCCGAAAACGCAAAAAAACAAATATGCTTCTGGAGAGTACCCTGCTCATCGTATCCGTACTTTTATTCTTTATTCGTTGGATTACCATTTTAATCATATATTACTAAGGAGAAGATTATGGCAAACAATTTCATGGTAAACGTACCCGAAAATTTTGATGTCTTGGAAATGGCAAATGAAGTTGCCCAGAGATATCAGTCACAAGGGTTCAAGGTTAATGTGCTCAAAATGAAAAACGGCGCAAAAATTACCTTTGACAAGAACTGCGGAGGAATCAACACGATACTGGGCATGGGTCTCGGCATCTCTGCAACCTGCATGTTGACCGGCAAAGAGCACGACACGCTCAATGTTACATTCAGTGACGGCGATTGGACCGGAAAAATTGTTGGTTGTGTCGTAGGTTTATTTTTGTGCTTTATTCCCGTTATTACCGCAGTCATCGGTATCTGCAAGCAATCATCTCTGCCCAATCAAATCAGCAACGATATTCAGATGATCGTCAGCGAGCAGTAAGTCTATATAATATACACATACATAACATCAAAAACGGATGCCACCATTAATAGCAGCATCCGTTTTTTGCATGTCAACGAAATTTACTCCACCTCCACCACGCCGTCGGGTTTAATGGTGATCTTCATGCCGTCCTTGACGTAGGCGAGAAACTCGTCCCCCAGGCAATCCACGACGGGCATGGACACACCGTCCACCCACACGTCCGCCAAAATCGCGCCGGCGGCGGCGAGGGAGTCGATATGTCCCGAGAACAGCATACAAGCGGGGTTCTTCCCCATGGCGCAGGCGCAGTAGAGCACCAGTCCGCCAGTGGTGGAGCCAATGGTCTGGGGCAGGCACAGAGCCTTACCGATCATGGGCTTACCGTGGAGCTCCTGATTATTCTGGTCGCCGCACTTGACTTCCTTATCGCCAAACTGAAGCGCCATCTGGAAGAAGGCCCGCGTATTGAAGCCTTCGGTGGGCACGAGCGCCTCTGCGGTGACTTCACCGGGGGCTACCACTCTTCCTTGGAATTGTTTCATATCACTTGCCTCCCTTCGTGATCGCGGAGAGGATCTCCGCGTCGGTATAGTACCGCGCGCTGGTATAGGTGCGGAGCTTATTGGACGAGGTGATGACGGGCATCTTCTTACACAGGGGGTTATTCATGTACATCAGCGGGCAGATGTAGGACGTGATCACGCCCGTCGCCTTGAGTCTTTCGGCGTAATCGGTCGCATTGAAGGCCTCCAGCACCTTGGGGGCTGCTGTGAGGACGGTGGGAATGACCACGCGCTTCTTGCCGCTTGCCTTCAAGCCCGCCTCGATTTTATCCGTCCAATCCTTGAGCTGCTCCAGAGACAGGTGGGGGCAACCCACGAAACAGAGCTTGGGCGTTGCGTCCAGATCCTTCCACATAACGGGATAATTTTTCTGCACCCGCTCCAGCTCGGCATCGTCAATGACGTATTCCTTCGCGCCTTCCGCGATCAGAGCTCTTCCCTGCTCCACGGCCTCGGGAGTGAGGTTTTCGATATGGTAAAGACCGACCGCGCCGTTGGAGGCGGTGGCCGCGCCAAAATCCTTGAGGTAGGCGCAGGCAGCGTCGTTCAGCTCGGAACCGATCCATTGATCCAGCCCCACCACGAAGGGCACGTCCTCCATGACCTTCATACCGATGGCCGAGCCCAAAAGCTGTGCCTCGGGCTTTTTGGTGGTCTGCACCTTGACGACCCAGGTCGCCTTACGTCCCTCGTCGGACAGCAGACCGAAATAGGGGACGTAACCCACGATAGAGCCCATGATGTCAATGATGCCCGAATTGCGGTTACACCGCGCGCCCAGCACCGAGTTGGCATAAACCACGGCCGAGGACTCCGCCCAGGAGAGCACGTCCCCCTTTTTGGGCTTGTTGCCCACCTCGTCCATGTAGCAGGTACAGGAGAAAGCGTCCTTGTCCATCAGACCCAGCTTCTCAAGCTGCCCCTCATAGAAATCCTGCTTGGTGTACATGAATTTATTGAAGACGAAATTCTGCAGGAGGTTTGCGGGGACGTTCTTGTCCAGAGGACGGGGATCCACCGAGAACTTCTGCCCGGATGCCACGCCCGCGTCCAAGATCTGCTGCATGAGATCGTACACAGGCGCCATGACCTTAAGCCCGAAGGAGGTCACAAGGTGGTTATACGTTGAGGTGATGGGTACCAGCTTTTCCGCCTCAAAGGCATCGCCGTACATCACCAGGGTTTTCATGACTTTGGCGAGCGTCTCGCCTTTTTCGCCATTGAGGATGGCTTGTTGGTCCTGTGTCAAAATCATGGCTTGACTCCTTATATAAATTTTTGGTAAAGTTTCAGGAGATGCCTAAGAACCCTTTCCTAAAAGGGTTCTTAGGCGGTGGGCAGGGACGGAGCCCCTCGTCCTCTCACAGCTTCATGCAAACGTCCCACGAGCCCCAGATAACGGTGCGGAGGTTGCCCACGCTCTTGGCATCGCCGATGATGTGAACGCCCTTGGTGGCTACGGGCGCGGGATTATAACCCACCGAAAGGATCACCGAATCGGCGGGAATGGTCTCCGTCTTGCCATCCTTGTGGGCAATGACCACGCCGTCGGGCTTGATCTCGGAGACGCCCGTCTCCAGATGAACGGGCACCTGATTGGTCTTGAAGAAGTCGCGCAGGTAGGAGGTATTGGCCAAGCAGATACCGGGGGTGGTAATGAGATCGTCCTGCATCTCCACGATGGTAGGCGTCTTACCCTGCAGGTAGAGATCGTAGGCGATCTCACAGCCTGTCAGGCCGCCACCGACCACCACAACGCGCTGCCCTACGGGCTTATTGCCCAGGAGATAGTCCACCGCCTCGATGGCCGTATCCGCTCCCTTGACGGGAATGCGCTTGGCCGTCGCGCCTGTGGCCACGATGATCTCATCGGCATCCAACGCCTTGATATCCTTGATCTCGGTATTCATCACGAGCTTGATGGGCAGCTTGGACACCTCGCGGATGTACCATGCGATGAGCTCCCGATCCTTCTCCTTGAAGGAAGGCGCCGCCGCCGCGATGAATACGCCGCCCAGCTTGTCGGTCTTTTCGTAGAGGGTCACGCTGTGGCCGCGCTTGGCGCAGACGATGGCCGCCTCCATACCGCCGATACCGCCGCCGATGACCGCGATCCTCTTGGGCTTCGCGGCAGGCTCCAAATGATATTTTTTGGACTGCATGGTCTCGGGATTCAGGGCGCAACGAGCCAGACCCATGGTATCGGTGAGATCCTGGGTGTTCGCGTGCCCCTTGGAGGAGGAGAAGTTGAAGCAGCCTGCATGACAGCAGATGCAGGGACGGATATCCTCCAGCCGATCCTCAATGAGCTTGGTGACCCACTCACCGTCGGCCAAAAACTGCCGAGCCACGCCCACAGCGTCAATACGGCCATCGGCCACCGCACGGGCGCCCACGTCGGGCTCCATACGACCCGCGCAGACCACGGGAATGTCCACGAACTGCTTGATGTGGGCGACGTCCTCCAGGTTGCAGTTCTGGGGCATGTACATCGGGGGATGCGCCCAGTACCAGGAGTCGTAGGTACCGTTATCGGCGTTGAGCATATCGTAGCCCGCATCCTGCAAATACTTGGCGGCGCGCTCGGATTCAGCCATATTGCGGCCGACCTCCACGTACTCCTCCCCGGGCATAGCGCCCTCGCAGAAGCCCTTCATCTTGGACTCTACGGAAAAGCGCAAGGAAACGGGGAAATTCTCGCCGCAGGCCCCCTTGATGGCCTTGACCACCTCGGCGGCAAAGCGGTAACGGTTCTCAAAGGAGCCGCCGTACTCGTCGGTGCGCTTGTTGAAGAATTCCATGGAGAACTGATCCAGGAGGTAGCCCTCGTGAACCGCGTGCACCTCCACGCCGTCAACGCCCGCGTCACGGCAGAGCTTGGCGGTCTTGGCAAAGGCCTCGATGATCTCATGGATCTGCTCCTTGGTCATCTCGGGGCACTCGATGTCGGGCGCCCAACGGGAGGGCTGAGGGCTGGGGGAGGCCAGCTCATGGGACGTATCAATGACGGGCTTGACCAGCGCGCGCAGAACCTTATTGCGGTGCAGAGGCGCGACCAGCTCGGTAATGGCCCAAGAGCGCCCCATGCCTGCGGTGAGTTGGATGAAGAGCTTGGCGCCCGTTTTATGGATCTCCTCCATAAAGACCTTCAGCTCCTCAAACATCTTGGGATTCTGCCAGAGCCACTTGCCCCAGAAGGTATCCCGCAGGGGCGCGATACCCGGAATGATGAGGCCGACATTGTTCTTCGCGCGCTCCAGGAAGAAATTCGCCGCCTCCTTATCGAATTTGCATCCCGTCAGCTCAAACCAGCCGAACAGGGAGGTACCGCCCATGGGGCAGAGGACGATCCGATTCTTGATCTCCACGTCCCGGATCCTCCAAGGGGTAAACAGCGCCTCATACTTGCGATCCAACGATTCCATATCCTGTCTCCTTTATACGGTATTGATTATCATTGCGTCATGCTCTTTAGGCCGCGGCTCAGTTCTTCCCGTCCGTCGCCGGCTCCCGCCCGTACTTCTGCTCGCAGAGAGTCGCCAAATTCCGATCGATCTGCTTCAGGCATCGATACAGGATCACGCGATCCTCCTCGGTGACCCCGCCGGACACCTCCTCCAAAACCCGATCGATACGCTCGGCCAGTCTGGCCGCGACCTCCCGTCCCTTATCGGTCAGGGTAAGGAGGGAGCGGTAATGCTTTCCGCTCAGAGAAAGCTGCCCCGCATTCTTGCCGATACGAAGCAGAAACCCATTCTGCTCCAGGTACAAAATGGATCGGGAGGCCGCGGCCTTATCCTCGTCGCAAAGCTCACAGATCTCGGCGGCGGTCATGGCCTCGGCCTTATAGAGATAGTACAGGTAGGTAACGTGCGTGCTTTTCAGATTAAATTCTGCTGTTTCCTCAGTTTTGAGGCGTCGGATACTGCGGCTGATGGAGGCGATCAGCACGGTAAATGTCTCAAAGCGTTCTTTCATGAATGAATCCACTCATCCTATCAAATTGTTGTAAACTCAACTGATTCATTATAGCACAATTGTCGGATTTTGTCAACAGGGCTTTCCTATTTTTTCCTTTTTTGACAAAAGGAAAGGGCGCACACGCAGGTGCGCCCCTTCCAGAGACTGTTTAAAGGAAACCTCTAAAGTTTTAAAAGATACTTCGTACTACTCCGGCTTTTCAATCACCGACAACAATCCGGGTACGTACACCGGCGCATAGTTGTCGGTCATATCCGAGCCGTCGGATGCGAGGATCTGCAGCGACAAGGGGTGGATGATGTTTTCGGATACACCGATTCCCACCTGCTCGCCCACGGCGGTAGCCGTCACAGTATGACCGTCCACCAGAGAGCCTCGGGAAATGTAGGTATTGGGATTGGTCAGCGCCTCTCCGCCGGGCTTGTAGACCCGCGTTTCAGAAACCGCCGTCAGCTCAATCACGCGGCGATGGATCTCCAGCGTCGGGATCTCACCGCTCAGCTCCTTGGGCTGAGTAAAGACCAGATCGTACCGATCCGTCACGTCCTGTCCCATGGCATCCAGCAAGCGGAAGGTAGCCGCGGCCGCCGGATTCCGGTTGAGATCCGACAGAGTCACCGCGCCGGCGTTCACCTCGGAGATATGGATGCGCTCCAATTTCAAGGTTAGGCCGTTCGTCTGTAAGCATTCGTAATCCTGGGAGCCCCACAGCGCGACGGCGCTGTCGTAGGTCTTTTCCTGTGGATAAACGAACACCGTCACGGGAGCCATCTTCGTGACCTTCAGAAGTCCGGGCCTTTTGATCAGCTCGAAATTCTCGGTCACGTCATTGCCATTGGGGTCATAGAGTGTGAAGTCCATGATATGGCTGTCGCTGGCGCCCACCTCGGTCTGGAGGCCGGTCACCGTGACCGAATAGGTATATCCCTGCCGAAGTAGCTCGTTCAGCCCGGACGTAAGCACCAGCTCATTTTTGGGATTCAGCGGTCTGCCGTTGTAGCGCTTGTAGCAGAACACGGGAACCAGTTCAAGCTTGGGAAGCTCGGGGGGGATTTCTCCTTCGCCGGAGCCGGAGCCACCTCCGCCTCCGCCGCCACCTCCGCCGCCGGTGACCTCTACGGGCACCCAGCCCATGCCGTCCAGGTAGATCTCTACCCACGCGTGCGCTTGGTTATCGGGGCCGGAGCTGCTGATGATCTCATTCCACTCACCGGCCACAACAGGCGTTTTGAAGCCAACGGTGTAGCGAGCGGGAATGCCCAGGAGACGGTAGATCATGATCGCCGTCGCCGAATAGTGGCGGCACAGACCCTCCTTGTAGTCCCGCAGGAAGGAGATGATCATATCGTCGGTGCTCGCCAGCTCTGCGGCCAGCCCGGGATCAGCGTTGTACTCGGCGGCGTGCTGAACGTAGGAGGCCACCTTAGCGATCACCTCGGGGGCGTTTCTGTCGAAGCCCTGCTCCTTGATGATCGTCTTCAGGAAATTGCGTGTAGAAGGCTTTACGTCCAGATACTCCGCGTAGACGTGTTCGCGGTAGGCCAGCTCCTCGTCGGAAAGATCGCCCAAAAGCGCCGCCCGCTCGGCCTCGCTCAGCTTCATGTACAACGAAACCAGATCCAGACTGTTGCTCATATAGAAGATATTCGCGCTGTAATCGGTGGGATACGCGCTGTTATCCACGGTATCCGAGCTCACGACAGGGGCTTGGCCGCCATATTTGGTGAAGTAGGAGAGCAGGAAGATCTGCATCTCGCGGTATTGAACGGAGATGGCATCCAGACCCATATTCGCCATAGCGATGGAGGTCAGATAGTGGTAGCTGTACCCCTCGGGCAGAGTCTCACCGTACCTCGCGGTGTCCATCCAGCTATCGTGACCGTCGAAGTCGCTGTAAGAATTCTGCCGCAGGTAGAGCTCGCCGTCGAGCTTGGCTCTCACCTGACCCACGATCCATCGGTAGTCATCGAGCCCACCCGCGTTTCCGCCGATCGCGGAGAATACGGTCAGCGTGCCGAAATCCGTCTCCACCTTCAAAAGCTCATCCGAAAGAGCGCGTCCCGAGAGATCCCGCAGAACCAATGCGGCGCTGTTGGGAATCTGACCGGGCTCGGTCAGGGAGGCGAAATTCTCCACGGTGACGGTATATCCGAGGGGAATGGAGGGAATCGTACCGTCGTTCAACTGGATCACCGCATACCGCTGGCACTCCAACGGAACTCCGTCGTAGACCTTTTCATCGCTGGCGGTCTCCAGGCGGAAGGATAGAGGCTCGGCAAGGACGGTCAGAGAGCCGTATGCCATCGAGCTCACGAGGTAGTTCCGGGTCTTATCCACGCCCGTTTCGTTGGTGATGCGAAGATCGTTTACATCCCAGGTATTCTCGTAAACACCGACCTTCACGCCGCGACCCTTGGCGTTCATGTGGAGAACGTGTCCCTCTACCAGGGGCATTTCGTTTTCCATCACAAATCCGCCCGGATCGGACAGGGGGGTTCCGTCATAGAGCTTGACGGCAAAGTTGGAGCACACGGAGATGGGACGGGGCGTGACGGTAAACTGCCCCTGCTTGTAGCTTACGGTGTAGTTTCCGAGCGCCACGTTCTGACCGTCGGCATCCAAAATCTCCAGGGTCTTGGGCAGCGCCGTCGTGGATACGCTTCCCACGTCGGTAATGCTTTCCTTGGGCTGAACCGTCAGCGTGTGCCCCTCGCAGAGGGCGTACTCGCCCAGATATTCAATACGGATATCCTTACCGGCCAAGGGGGTGCCGTCATAGATCTTTTCGCCGTAGAGAGCGATGGTAATGGGGCGCTTTTGGATGGTCACCGTACCGTTCACATAGGACAATGCGTAGTTACGGGTCATATCCTCGCCTGTTTCGTCCACGTAAACCATGGCGGGACGGTCATTCAGATAGGTTCCCGCGTAGAGGTAGGTCGGCGGCGCCTCCATCATGGCGGCGGCCAGGCTATGGCCGAACACCAAGTTGTAGCGCGACGAGGGACTTACCGTGTACCCGGCGGTCACCTCCTCGGGGCGGCCGCTGAACACCCAGGTTCGATCGGGAATCTGCACCGTAACGGGACGGGGGGTCACCGTGAGGGTACCGTACTCGTAGGTGATCTCGTAGTTACGGGTCACATAGGAATCGCCCTTGTGCATGACCACCGCCTCGCGGATATTCTCCACCGAGCCTGCGTCGGTGATATCGGGGGAGTCGGTCACGTAGACAAGGCTGTGCCTTTGCACCAGCGAGCCCTTCACCACAACGGGCGCCGCCGTATCCATCAAAGGCGTTCCGTCATAGACCTTCTCTGCCGTAGCCGTTTGTACGGTGATGGGGCGAGGGGTCACGGTCAGGGTTCCGTACTCATAGGTGATCTCGTAGTAGGCGGTGACGTCGGCGTTTCCGTTGGTCGTATCCAGCACGTGGGTACGCGCTTCGTCCACGTAGTTTTCGGATTCTCCCACGTCTGTTTGAGACCCCTCCACGAAGATCTCCGGAACGTGCCCCTTCGGGTATGCGCCCTTGGTGATGGCGTACTCATCCACCCGCAGGGGCTCGCCGTCATACACCTTCGCAGCGTTCTCGGTGGTTACGGTAATGTGGCAGACCACGGTCAGCGTGCCGGGAAGCACGGTGATGTCGTAGTTGGACGTATAATCCCGCGCCGCGCGCTCGGTCATATCGGTCACATCGGTCATATCGGTCACGGGGGTCTCCACCTCCACCACGCCTTCAATGCGGGCGGAGCCCTCCACGTAGCGAAGCTCCCCTTCCCCGAAGAGCACCGAGCACTCGGTTTTCAGCGTCAGGGTATGGCCGTCCACCAAGGGGTACGGATAGTTCTCAACGGTATAGAGCTCCGGAGGTTCGGGTCGGAAGCTCCCGGTGTAAACCGTACCGTCATAGGGCGCGACCACATTGGCGATCTGCACCGTGATCGGGCGGGGGGTGACCGTCAGCGTGCCGTATTCATAGCGGATCACATAGTTGGCTGTCACGTCCTTTTTGTCGCTTCCGTACAGATCTGAGCGGTAGACAGAAACGATCAAGCGGTTTTCTACGCTGCCTACGTCCCGCAGGGAGGTGTATTCTTCCAGTACAAAAAACTCATCCTCAGCGATATCCGCCTGCGCCACGGTGCCGACGTGAGGCTGGCCGTCGTAGACCACCGACAGATCCTCGGTGTACACCGTGATCTCCTTGGGGGTGACGGTCAATGTACCGGGGGCGAGGAAAATGCCGTAGTTGGACGTCACGTCATAGTAGTTTTCGTCCAGGAGCATAAACTCCAGGATATTCTCCACACTGCCGCAATCCCGCAGGCCGGTATATATGGTGTATGAAAGCTCATGCCCCATCACCAAGGGGGTCGACGGGTCAATGGTATATTCGGGGCAGGTCAGATTCCAGCCGTTGTAGACGCCGGTGGCCGAGCCGGTTTTGATGTAGAGGGGGCGCTGCTCCACCGTCAAGGTACCGGGTATCATGGTGATCTCGTACAGGTGGGTCGTTTCACAGCCGCCACCGCCCATGACGCGGAGCTCGGGGGTGTTCTCCATGGTGCCCACGTTGATGAGCGCGTCGTTGCAGATGGCCACCAGCGTGTCGCCCTCCACCAGATCGCCTCCGCTGATCTCGTAGCCGTCAAAGGTCAACTGCACGCCGTCATAGATCTTGTCGGCGTCCTGCACCGTGACCTGCAGAGGGCGGGGGGTGAAGAGGATGTCGGTCTTAGGGGTATCCGCCACCACATAGCAATCCGTACGGTCGTTCCCTTCCGCGTCCAGGACGGTCACGGTTTCGGCATCCACCCAAGCGGTAGCCGCAAAGCCCTCGCCGATCTCAAAGAGAACCCCGCAGGCGATGGTATCGCCGTAGACCGTAGCGGCCTGCACCGCAGGGATATCGCCGTAGGTCACTCGGGTTTGAGACACGGTGGGGGTGATCTCACGGGGGATCACGGTAAACCGCTGCTCCTCGCCGTAGCGGGGCGTGCCAAAGGAGGACGTGGATACGGCTCTCACGCGATAAGCGCCGAGCCCGGTGGGGGGACAGGAGCTCCACTCGCCGCTCCCCTCGGGCGCGTATTCGAAGGAGACCGTCCCCAAGATAGCCGAGGCTTCGTATGTGGGCGTCTCTCCGTAGACCACCTCAGCGGGGCAGGCAGATTCCACGACGACAAGACCCTTGACCGCCACCGCGGCTGTAACCAGCGCGGTGATGGCGGCGAGGGTGATGATGATGAAGATGCGGACGGCGTATACCTTGGAGAGGATGGCCGCGACCTTTTTCACTTTACCTTGGTAGCTATCGTACTGCATAATGCCTCCGTAGGTGGGAATGGGTGCTCACGGACGGTCATGGTCTGACGCGCAGAACACCGTCTATGGTTTGGATGGAATAATTGGCGGTTACGTCCTCGCCGAATTCGTTACAAATGACCACGTGGGTAATGACGTTCGACGAACGGCCGATCATGGTGCGCTCGCCTTCGACGGCGCATTCAGCCAGGAAATGCCCCGGCATCAGCTCCCCCTGCGTCATGAAATACGCGGGAGCGCTCAGGGGTTCTCCGTCATAGCGCTTCTCCGCGCTGACCGCCTCCAGCGTCAAGTACGCAGGCGTAACCTCCAGCGTACCGTATATATATTCGATGCGGTAGTAATCCGTCACGTCGCCGTACTCCCCTTCGGGGGTTTGCCCCGTGAGACGGATGATAAAGGTAGCGTCGCTTTGACCGACACCGTTTTGCATTCCCGTGGGAATCATCTCCCAGGCGATATCCTCGGGTATGATTCCCTTATTGAGGGATACGTCGGCGTAGGGATCGCCCTTCGTCCCGGGCTCCGCGGTCATCATCAGCGGGGATCCGTCATAGACCCGACTCTTGCTCACGCCCATAAAGGTAAACTCATCGTAGTAGGCCTGGATATAGCCCGTTCGGAATTCGATCTGAAAGTCTGCCGTCACGTCGTTGCCATGGGGGTCGTACAGCGTCACCGACTCAATGGCGGTGGGACTCTTTCCAAGAATCACAGGCTCATAGGAGACGGTAGCCTCATAGGAATACCCCTCCCGTATAAACCTTTCAAAGCCGTCGATGGTGTGGTTATGATGAAGCGGTGTACCGTCATAGTATTTTCCGACGTAGGAAGGGCTCAGAACCACGCGGAGCGGCAATTCGCCGTCCCCGCCGCCACCTTCGCCGCCGCCACCGCCGCCGATGCCGGACATTCCTCCGGTTACCTCGACGTATTGCCAGCCGATACCGCCGATGTAGACCTCGACCCAAGCGTGAGCTTGCGCGGCCGTCACCGGCGTGACGGTTTCCGCATCGATATCAGCGGCAAAGCCCACGGTATAGCGCGCGGGAATGCCCAAATAACGGTAGAGTAGGGTCGCCGCCGCCGCGTAATGTCGGCAAACGCCCTCCTTGTAGTCCTCCAAAAAAGCAATGGCTACGTTATGCTCCTGATCCAGAGCCGGATCGTAATTCAGATTATAGGTAGCCGCGTGGCTGATGTAATCCGCCACCTTTTGAATGATATCGGGGTCGTTCGGGTCAAAGCCCTCCCGCTTGACCAGCGCGCGCATATGGTCGGCCGTTTTGATATCCAGGCTCAAATATTGATCATGGACGAACCAACCGTACTGCTTCTCATAGTCCCGCAGCCAACTCGAAAGCTTCTTCCGCTCCACCGCCGTCCAGTGCCGATACTGCGTCAGATGCGGCGTGCTCTCGTTTCCCTCCACACATACGTCGCTGGGGGTATCCTCTCCGTTCCGCGCATCGGCATAGTACGGAAGCACCGCTACGTTCAGAACCGGGTCGATCTCCAGCCAATAGGCCTCCCCGTCGCTCCCCTCGCGCATCAGGTACGCAGGAAGGAAATCGGCAGAGATTCCGCCCTCGATGGGCATGTAGGCCTCGGCGGGCTCAAAGCCCTGCCCGTTGTAGTCGCCGAAGGATTGCATTTTCAGATAGACCCGATCCGGGATCTGACCGTACAGGTTCAAAATCACGGTATTGTCATCCAAGCCTTCTCCCGAGGGCATAAGACCGCCGTTCATTCCCACCAGATCTCCTACCGCATCCTCCAGGATATCCCCGTCGGGGATAGGGTCATCGCCCCAATCAAAGGTCTCGAATCCGAGATCTCCGGGAGCCTGGAGATTTCCCAAAAGGTAGTCCGCCCAGCTTTGGCGGGTAGTTTCCTCTTCCATCCCCCCGTCGGCTACGCGTGTGCACATCCCCACCATCAAAAGGAGGGACAGCACCAATACCGTTGCCACCAAGACGATGCAAAGCCGTCTGATTCGATTATTCCCGGCCATTGTCAGCCGTCCTTTCTCCCCGTATCGAGAACCCGTCTCGGGGGGTGTCTGTACTTGTTATACGCGCGATTCGCGACCGGCGCCTTACGCGTTTCTCTGCAAGCGGCGAATGGCATCCTTGCAGGCGGTCATGTGCTCGGCGCCGAACAGCTCGTCCAGATAGCCGATGAGCCCCTCGGCCGCGTTGCACAGGTAGATGGGGTTCTGGGTCTCCAGCTTACGGATGACCTTCTTGGCCAGAATATCATCCAGCGCCACCAGCTCATCGCCTCCGCAGGCGATGTACACCGGGATGTAGGTGTTGATCTGCTTCATGATTCGGTTACCGAA
>JAZQXS010000306.1:0-1797 GCA_045633025.1 Eubacteriales bacterium
ATTGAGTGGGTGGTCTCCGAGTGCAAGCACCAAGGCAACTGCAAGGGCACCTGCCCCAAGTGCGAGCAGGAGGTCAGACAACTGGAGGAAGCCTTGGCCAAAAGGGAAGCGCTTGGGAAAAAGGTGGCCGTGGTGGGTATCTCTGCGGCGATCTCGCTGGCGGTGACGGGGTGCGACCCCCGCGCGACCGTGACCGACGGGGTAGATCCCGCCTACGATGGCGGTGCGCCCCTTCCGCCCGAGACCCGCACCGAGGAGGTGTTTACCGAGGTCTCCGATGGGGAATTCATTCTGCCCGAGAGCGACACGGTTCTCGTCAAGGGTGAGCTTCCCATCCCGGGCGGGGAGACCGAGCCCCCGACCGATGAGGAGACGACCGAGGCCGACACCGACGAGGAGACCGCCCAGCCCGAGATCATGGGCGGGATGTAGTAAGGAGGCCGCTATGCGTGATCAGACTGCACCCACCTTCCCGCTCGCCTTCTGCGACCGCCTCCGTATGGCTACCGACGGCGCAGGGGTCACCGCCCTGGTAGGAGCCTGGGGCTGTCCATTACAATGCAAGCTCTGCATCAATCCCCAGACTTGGCACGAGCCCGCCGATGGTAAACCTGCCTTCGAGCGGGTGACTGCCCGGGAGCTCTACGACCGAGTCAAGATCGACAGCCTCTACTACCTCGCCACGAACGGCGGTATCACCTTCGGCGGCGGGGAGCCCCTGCTCCATACGGAATTCATTCAAGCCTTCCGCGCCCTCTGTCCCCCCGCGTGGCGCATCTACGCCGAGTCCTGCTTGAATATCCCCGCCGAGCATATCCCCGCCGCCGCGGCCGTCGTGGATTGGTTCTTCATCGACATCAAGGACATGAATCCCGCTATCTACAAGGCCTATACGGGGCGGGACAACACCCTCGTCAAGGAGAATCTGAAGGCCCTGCTTTCTTTGGTGGGCTCCGACCGCATCACCGTCCGCGTGCCCCGTATCCCCGGCTTCAACACCGAGGACGACGTGGAGGCCTCGGTTACAGAGCTTCGGGAGATGGGAATTTTGCATTTGGATGTGTTTACGTATAAGGAGCCAAAGAGAAAATTTACATAGAAAAAAGGCCGCCGTAAGGATGGCTTCTCATAAAGAAGTTTGATTTCTCCTTGTAGGGACCGGCGTCCTCGACGGTCCGTTGAGATATATTTGCACCGCAGAGGAGAAAGAGTAACCCCGACAGATAATCTGTCGGGGTCGGTTTATTCAGTTCGACAAATTGGAATTGGCTTAACTATTATTAGTAATCCATTTCTTTGACCAAGCAAACAATATTTCGGACATCAAATTAAAATCTGCCGCTCCGCCATTTTTCAAATTCAAAAAGGTTTCGACAATGACCCGTTCATCGGAAGATACAACTTGGAACAAATCTTTTTGATGGCTGATATAGTTTCCAGTTTGCTTGAAAACAACTGCCTGTACAACGAAAGAGGCAGATTTATATAGTTCCCGCAAAATATCTTCACTCTTTTCATGGAGCATATTGTGAACACATCCGTGGTACACATTACAGGCACCGATTTTGATTGCTCTGTTCACAGCGCTTTCATCAATAACTGCCATCACCTCGTCAAGGCTTCCCTTGATTGGTGTAGTGTCATAGCAAAACTGGAACAGGTCAGATGGCTCCCAATTCATAATTTCTTTTTTTCCTGAAAGGAAACCACAAATCAGTTCTCTATGAGACATGGTGTCCAGCATGTTGTTATAAGTTTGAATATCCATAGCAGATAATTCATCCAAAATTACAACAA
>JAZQXS010000307.1:0-6271 GCA_045633025.1 Eubacteriales bacterium
TAAAGCAAAGAGCACTTGAACGGGACATGCTCAAAGAATTTTCAGAGAGAATAAAAACATTGATGCTCTTAAAATCATAATTGCATCAAATAGGGTGGATTTCGAAACCGTTAAGAAAGCTAAAGAGATTCTTGCGAAAGAAACCGCTCGATAGTATGACTCCCAATTTGTCGAACAATTGAAAAATTCAGAATTTGCGGAGATAAGGGAAAATGACCAACCAACAAATATTGAAAATCGCCATGGCGCAATCCGCCACCGACCTTTGCGCCGCGCCTGCAGATTTTGAAAAGAACGAGAACGTGGTCGTCATGTCGTATGAAAATGATGGCGCAAGGCGGTATTTGAAGCTCCCGTTTTCCTGTCAGCTCGTGTCGTATGGCAACAACGTGGTGGCATCGGTGTCGCCCGAATTCCGCGAGATCACCGAAAAATACATAAACAAATATCCCGTTGAGCATCTGTTTGAAACGCCGCATCTGCACGTTCTGAACGAGGCATTGATGGAAAAAGGGCAGAAGATCTGCTTTATGGCGGAGTATTTTTTGCCGGATGTGGATATTCTGCGTGAACGGGTTGTCGAGGACGTCGGTAAACGGGTCGTCGAGGGCGTCGACCCCTACGAAATTCGGCTCTTGACGCAAGCGGATTTTGCCGATCTATACCTGCCCGAATGGAGCAATGCTCTTTGTGAAAAGCGCAAGGAGCTTGATGTCCTTGGGGTTGGTGCGTACGACGGTGACAAGCTTGTCGGGCTTGCAGGTTGTAGTGCCGATTGCGATACCATGTGGCAGATCGGCATTGACGTGCTTCCCGCATATCGCAAACAGGGAATTGCTTCGGCGCTGACAAGCCGTCTTGCCATTGAGATTTTGAACCGCGGAAAAGTACCGTTTTACTGCGCCGCTTGGTGCAATGTGGGATCCGTCCGCAACGCCATCAAAAGCGGCTTCCGTCCCGCGTGGGTAGAAATGACGGCAAGACCGATCGAGATGGTGGATGAGATGAATCTATAAGGATTGGTCGCGTCGAATGCCTCGACAGCGGCGGTGGCCTCACAGCAGTCGGCGGCGGTGGAGGGAATGTACATCTACCTCCAATATATTGTGACGAACCAATTCTATGAGAGATTTTGCGAAAATTGCAGAGAACCTCTCGGTTACGCTTCAATCTCCAAGTTGAAATAGGACAGAAATTATGGTATAATAAGGTATCGAAATGGATGAGGTAATTAGGCTTACCTACTGAGCCGATGATCACGTATACCTATCCTCTCTAAGATCAACGGGGAGCATGAACTGTTTGAAGGGAAGCAGAATGGGGGGTGAAGGTCGCGGTGGAGTGTCGGGAGAAATTGTGAGGTTCGAATATGAAAGACGGGAAAAAATACATTTTAGTTGCAGACGATGAAAAAGAGATCCGTGACGTGCTGACGTTGCTTCTTTCGGGTGAGGGCTATGCCGTGGTCTGCGCCGAGGACGGTATGGCCGCCATTGATACGGCCAATGAAGCGATTGACCTCTATATTCTTGACGTAAATATGCCGCGGCTTTCGGGTTTTATGGCGGGCGCGGAAATCAGGAAGAGGTATGATACGCCCATGATTTTTTTGACCGCATATTCGGGAGAGTCGGACAAGGTCATGGGGTTTTCCGTAGGCGCGGATGATTATATCGTCAAGCCCTTTTCAAATATTGAGCTTTTGATGCGCGTTAAGGCGATTTTGCGCAGAGGAGGAGCCTATCCAAAGCCGGGATCGGAACAAGTAGCACCGACGGGCAATCGGATCGCATTCGTTGACGTGTTTCTTGATCTTGACAGTCAATCGATTATAAAGGGCGATGAGGCGGTTGCCCTGACGTATACCGAGTTCAGAATATTGGAGCTTCTTCTGACCAACCGCAAACGAATCTTTTCCCTGGATCAGATCTACGATAGCGTTTGGAACGATAATGCAGTCGGGGATAGTACCATTATGGTGCATATCAAAAATCTTCGCAAAAAGCTGGGGGATAATTCCAGAGAGCCGAAATATATCAAAACGGCGTGGGGAAGGGGGTATTACGTTGACTGAAAAGCCAAGAAAGCGGCATAGGCTTACCCATGAGATCCTGGGACTTGTCTGTCTGTGCTTTGCGCTCTCCTTGCTGCTGTACCTGTTTATCACGACCTTTGGAAGGGGACTTATTGAGGAATACTGTTTTCAAAACGATCTCATTATGGATGAATTTGATTGGTATGACGTGGATAATACCCTGCGCGGCGTAGGCTTTGCCGTTTCCGCCGTGTTCTTTGCCGTACTGTTTTTGGCTTTGTTTGGTGAACGTCTTGCCTACGTTCGCAGGATCACGGCGGGCGTGGACACGCTTCGGGACGGGAACTATGGTGAACGGGTGGAGCTTCGCGGCAACAACGAGTTGACCGAGCTTGCCGAGGCGGTGAATTATCTGTCGGAAACCGAACGAAAGCTCAAGGAAAAGGAAAAAAGCATAAATGAGGAGCGTGAAGATCTGATCCGCACCCTCTCACACGATATCCGCACACCGCTGACTTCGATCATGTCTTATACCGAGTTGCTGGATCAAAAGGAAGCGCTGACGGTTGAGGAGCAGAAGGAATATCTATTGCTGGTCGCCAAGAAAACGGAGCAGATCAAGAAATTGACAGATATTCTTCTGGACGGTGGGCGTCGCATGCCGGAGTTCTTTGCGGATGCGCGGTTGCTGTTTGAACAATTGGCGGATGAGTTTGAAGGGGAACTGGAGGATGACTTCCGATTGGTGACAAAGCATTCCTATGCGGAGGCCTTTTCGGGATCTTTCGACGTGGAAGAATTACGACGGATATTCGATAATCTTATTTCCAATGTGAAAAAGTACGCAGAGCCTTCAGAGCCGGTGGAGCTTGCGATATCCCCAAAGGACGGCGGCATCCTCATACGTCAAAGCAATGGAATCGCGAAGGATAAGCAACCGTCGGAAAGCTATAAAATGGGACTATACAGTATTCGCCGTATCGCGCAGAACTATGGGGGAACGGTGGAAGTACACGATGAGAATGGAAAATTCGAAATTATGATCACACTTTCAAATATTTGACCGAATCTTCAGAATTCTTTAGATTTATTTGCGTTTTTTCTTTAGAAGTCTATGGTATTCTATAGTCACCAAAGGGGAAACGCCCCACAAGTGGGGACCCAAATAAAAATGAAGGTGAGGATGAAAATATGTTTACTTCTTTGGATCTGTTAATTATCGTTTTTATGGCTTTGGCCGCAGTTACGTTGCTTTCTCTCGCTCTTATGTTCCTTATCCGAAATAAGACGGCGAGAAACGTGTTTTTCTACATCGCCTCGGCGCTGGGAGTTTACGTATCGTGGATTGGCTTCCGTATCGGCATTGGCGGTTTGTTCCCGCTCCAGATCGTCATCGGTATTCTGACGGCTTTGATGTGTGTCGGCGCATTCGTTCTTGAGCGGGTCAGCAAGGGGAATGACAAACTGTTTTTGGTTGCTCGAATCATTTCCGCCGCGGCTCTTGTGATCGGATTCTTCAATGCGATTTTTTGACAGATCGCGGGATCGAATGTTGCGTTGCAGTAAACAAGTAAAAGCCAACTGAAAAACTCAAAACGGCGGTTCTCAAAAGCTGAGACCCGCCGTCATTCTTAAGCCGAGGGCGTCGAAACCTATTCCAAAAGCACCGAAAATCCTTGATTGATCTGTGCCTGACGAAAAATCTTCTCGCCTCCGAGCTTGCTCGGCTCTCTCCGCACGCTGAATATTTAGAGATCCCCTAAAGGTAAACGAAAAGAAACAGCTTGAATTATTTTTGCTTTTGTGGTATAATAGAATGAGTATGCAGGCAATACACGAATAGGAGGACTTGTATATGAATATTCTACATATGAAATACGCGGTCGAGGTTGCAAGACTCGGATCGCTGAATAAAGCGGCGGAAACGCTTATGATCGCACAACCGAATATCAGCCGATCGATCAAAGAGCTCGAAGCCGATCTTGGAATTACCATATTCCAACGAAGCGCAAAAGGAATGGTTCTAACCCCCGATGGCGAGGAGTTTATGGATTATGCGCGGGATATTCTTCACCGTATCGATAAGATCGAGCAGTCCTACCGCGACGGCTCGCATAAAAAGCGCAAGTTTTCCATTTCGGTTCCGCGCGCGTGCTATATCTCTGCCGCCATGGCGGAATTCTCAAAAAACATCGGAGACAAGCCCGTAGAGATATACTACAAGGAAACCAACTCCAAAAAGACCATAAAAAAGCTTCTGGAAAACGAATACAAGCTCGGCATCATTCGTTACTCGGATAACTATGATAAGTATTACAAGGATATGCTTGAGGAAAAAGGGCTTTCTTATGAGCTTGTGGCGGAGTTTTCCTACGTTCTTCTTATGAGCAGGGACAACCCTCTCGCCGAAAAGGAAACCATTACCTACGAGGATCTTTCGGATTATATTGAGATCGCCCACGCGGATCCCTACGTGCCCACACTTCCCATGTCCAAGGTGTTCCGCGAGGAGCTTCCCGACAAGGTGGATCAAAGAATATTTGTATTCGAGAGAGCAAGTCAGTTTGATCTTCTTTCGGAAAATCCCAAAACATTTATGTGGGTATCCCCCGCATCACAGCAGATCCTGGACAGGTACAATCTCGTTCAGCGGGTATGCGAGGGCAATAAAAAGATCTATCGGGACGTTCTGATCTATCATAAAGGATATAAGCTGACGAAGCTCGATAAGGATTTCATCACCGCACTCTGTGAGGCGAGACGGAAATTCGTGAAGTAAAATATTTTTGGGATAGTCAACAAATTTCTGAATAACTATTGAAATATGGCTCGAAATATGATATAATATACACAATCATGAATATGAGAGAGGTAATCGTTATGATGATCCGCCCTCCTTCTGCATTACCCCGAACCATACAATTCCATAGAAAAATGAGCAGTTTCGTCCATTCGACGGAACTGCTCATTTTTATTGATATGGCCATTATCGATTGCAGTTATATCGATACGCATAATACCGATATAACATTTTAATTATTCCCAAGAAGCCGATTTTGTGTTACAATATGAGCAGTTCAGTAAGGAGGTGGCAAATGAACGGATGTTCCATCCCAAAGGCGACACTCGGACGGCTTCCCAAGTATTTGGCATATCTGAAAAGTCTACCCGAAATACGCCGCACGATATCGGCAACCGCCATTGCTCAGGCGTTATCCCTCGGAGACGTTCAGGTTCGTAAAGATCTTGCGGCTGTCTGTGGCGCAGGTAAGCCCAAGATCGGGTATGAAACCGACAAGCTGATTACCGACATCGAAAGCCATCTCGGATATGAGAGGCTGACAAACGCCGTTCTCGTGGGAGCCGGAAAGCTCGGCAGAGCGCTTCTCGATTACGACGGCTTTGAGGATTTCGGGGTTCGGATCGTGGCGGGCTTTGACTGCAACGAAACGTCACTCAAAAAGGGCACAAAGGATATACTGCCTATCAGAGACATCGGAGCTTTCTGTCGGGAGCACAATGTCAGGCTTGGGATCATCACGGTTGGTCAAGGCTCGGCGCAGGAGGTTTGCGACAAGCTGGTGGAAAGCGGTATCGAAGCCATATGGAATTTTGCCCCGGTTACCTTAAAAGTGCCAAACGGAGTACTTCTCAAGCAAGAGAATTTAGCGTTATCCCTCGCATATCTCAATAATCAAATCAGTAAATAATTTTAGGAGGACATAGAAAATGGAAACCAAAACTTACGAAATCGTTGACAGTGTTGAAGCACTTCACGGTGCGATCGCTCGGGTAAGAGCCGCCCAGAAGATCTTCGCGACCTACACCCAGGAGCAGGTCGACAAAATCTTCCTGGCCGCCGCATCCGCCGCAGACAAGGCAAGAATCTCTCTTGCAAAGCTCGCGGTTGAGGAAACCGGCATGGGCATTGTGGAGGATAAGGTGATCAAGAATCACTACGCCGCCGAGTACATCTACAACGCCTACAAGGAGACCAAGACCTGCGGCGTGATCGAGGAGGACAAGGCATACGGCATCAAGAAGATCGCCGAGCCCATCGGTGTTGTTGCCGCCGTTATTCCTACGACCAACCCCACCTCCACCGCTATTTTCAAGTGCTTGCTCGCTCTCAAGACTCGTAACGCCATTATCATCAGCCCTCACCCCAGAGCAAAGAACTCCACCATCGCCGCCGCCAAGCTGGTTCTGGAGGCAGCCGTAGCCGCAGGCGCACCC
>JAZQXS010000308.1:0-3952 GCA_045633025.1 Eubacteriales bacterium
CCCCCCCCACAAAAACCCCCCCCCCCCAGCGGGGTGCGCCGGCCTTTTCTTTATTCCTCGGGGGTGTAGTTGAGGTGGAGCGTGTGGAACATGTCCCACCCCCGGATGTCAATGGCGTCCCATTGCTCCTGCGTACCCGTGTAATACACGTCCTGTATGCCCGCGTCCTCGTACGAAAGCTCACCTAAGCTGGTTACGCTGGTAGGAATGACAACGTAGGTCATATTGGCGCAATAGCTGAATACGTAGTTGCCAACGGTCGTCACGCCCTCGGGAATGGTAAAGCTTTGCAGGGACGTGCAGGAGGCAAAGGAGTATCCGCCGATGACGGTCAGATTTTCGGGGAAGGCGATGGAGGTCAGAGAAGTACACCCGTTGAACATTTCACTGGGGATCTCGGTCACGCCGTCGCCGATGATCGCCTCGGTCAGCGCGGTACATCCGGAGAAGGCGTTCTTGCCGATCTCGGTCACACTGTCCGGAATGGTGATGCTCTGCAAGCCGGTGCAGCCGGAGAACATGCCGGAACCGATCACGGATACGCCGTCAGCGATGCGCACGTCGGTCAGCGCGGTGCAACCGGCAAATACCTCATGCCTCACGTCGGTCACGCCGCCGCCGATGGTCACCTCGGTCAGAGACGTGCAGTTGACGAATGCCTGATGATCGATCTTGGTTACGCTGTCGGGAATGGTCACACTCTTCAAATAGGGGCAGAAGGCGAACGCGGCTCTTCCGATGTAGGTGACGGTGTCGGGGATGATGACCTTCGTCAGAGTCATGCAGGATTTGAACGCGCTGCCTCCGATGCCGGTCACAGCCGCGCCGTTGTACTCGGAGGGAATTATGATGGCGGTGTCCGTGCAGGAGCCGATCCCCCTGACCGTGTAGGTTCCGTCCTCATTTTTCTCATAGTGTAAGCCCTCGGCAACGGTGGGAACAGCCTCGGTCTCCTCCTCGGTGATCTCCTCGGTCTCCGCCTCGGTTTCTTTATCGGTTCCTTCATGGGTTTGCCCGTCGGTCTCGGGCGCCGTGTCGGTGGATTCGGTTCGGCTCTCGGTCTCGCTGTCGGGCTTTTCAACCTCACAGGATACGGCCGAGACCGTCAGCATGGCCAGAGCGGCCAGAATACATAGAATTTTCTTCATAAGTCATATTCCTTTGCAAGCTTTGTGATGGGGAGTGGTATTTCGTAAGCAATTATTCGGAATACCCCAACTCCGTACGCAGAGCTGCCACCTTGTCGGCAATCTGCTCCAGCGCGTGATTGACGGAGCGTTGCGGGATCCGCAGGGAGGTTTTGAGCTGGGCGGCCGTCACGCGGGAGCCTTGCTTGACAGAATTCCGCAGGAGCATCTCGGTCGAGGTTCGAGAGGAGATGAGATCGGCCAAGTCCATGCGGAAGCCGTCGGTGATCAGGCGGGTCATTTGCTTTGCCGCGGGATTTTCGGCGCGGAAGATCTCCTTTTCGTAAACGGGACGGACGAGGTTATAGCCCTCGGAGCTCATGGCTTCCACCACGGCGCCGATCCTGCTCAGCCTCTCTGCATCCTTGGCAAGAATGCCGATGGCCTCCAGATTCCATTCAAGGTAGGTGTAGTAGCTCTCCTGCGCCTCGTCCAGCTTGGGCATGGGCACGATGCCGTACCAATCACCCATGTACTTCTCCGCGCGGTGGAAGCCCGTGCGCTCCAGCGCCTGTACCTGCAGGGTGGCCATGGCGGCGCTCTTGCGGCCGAACAGCCCGGTGATCTCACTCTGCGCCTCGTCCCAAGCGGCTCGACCCGGTACCGTTTCGTCGGTCGTCGCAATATAGGCGGCACCGTCGGCGTTATGGTACAGCGCGATGATCTTGTTTACGGCGTCGCTGAAGCGCTCGGCATCGGGCGCGAACGCCATGCTTTCCGTATTGACGAGATCCAGACGGCAGGCGCTCAGGTAGGCGTTGACGCTGCCGAACAGATCGGCGCTCACGAAGCCGTATATGTCACCCTCAAGATCCTGCTTGCCGTTCCCGTTGTCGGAATGGAACAGGGATACCAGCGCGGCCTGCTGGTCCAGCGTCCACGTACCGTTCGTGACGGATTCGTACAGGTAGGGCTGATTATGGCTGTCAAACAGATCCTTATTGAAGATGGTTACCATAGCGGCGCGGTAGGGGGAGAGGAGCATAGAGCCCGTGGCCGAGAACTGCATGCCACCGAAATTGGCGACGGTGTTGTAGACGGGCATCCACCAAGGCCGGGACAGATCCACATAGGGGGTGTTCCGCAGGTCGGCAAACTGAACCGACAGGGTGGTCAGGAACATATCGGCGGCGCGGTCAGTGACGATATCGTAGCTTGCCAGCGCGGCCAAATCAT
This sequence comes from Eubacteriales bacterium, assembly GCA_045633025.1. GTDB lineage: Bacteria > Bacillota > Clostridia > Oscillospirales > CAG-272 > CAMEON01. The sequence continues at coordinate 2,364 of JAZQXS010000308.1, forward strand.
TCAGCTCGATCATGGCTTTGACGTCGGTGCTCGCGGAGGAGAGCTCTACGGCGGAGAGCTTGACGTTCAGCCGTTCCCCCACCTTGCGGTCGCGCTCATAGACGGCATCGTCGATCTCTTGGACGCTTTGTTCGATCTCGGGAGGCACGCCGATGGTGGTATTCTTCCAGTTGGAGCGGAGGATGACGATCTCCTCACCGTTGAAATTCAGATCGTCGGGGAGACCGTCCTCCAGGATGGGATCGGTCTCGACTTCGGCCGTTCCACCCGTGGATGGACTTCCTTGATGTGTTTCATCGTTGTCGGAGGGCGTGGTGCAGGACACGGCCGAGGCCGTCAGCATGGCCAGCGCGGCCAAAATACATAGTAGTTTCTTCATAAGTTATACTCCTTTCCGGAAAACAAAAAGTGCGCCAACAAGAGTCGACGCACCGAAAAACGCAAACTCCCATTGTCGCCAAACAAATTGAAATCGTAATCTTATGCCATAAGGACAAAGTGTACGAAAACAGAGCGTACGTTTTTACCAAAGGTAAAACAGTACACTTAGCCTTATACATATAGCGTAAGATTATTCAATTTGTTTGGCTCTTTCATTATAGCATATTTTTTTTCGTTTGTAAACCCTTTTTGAAAAAAATCCCCCGCCGCAAGGACGGGGGATCGGATCAGGCTTCGGGGCTTTTGTCCGCTTTGGCAGGGGCGTTGGGGGCGTCCTTGTCTCCGTCGGCCTGCGGATGACAGTAGCAGGCGTTGGCGCACCCCGCGCACCCGCCGCAGCAGGAGGATTTCCCCTTTTTCTTGTTGCGGAGCAGGCTCCACAGCATCAGCCCGAACATAACGGCCAGCGCGGCGCAAATGATGATGGTAGCAATATTTTGACTCAACCATGCAAGCATGGAAAATCCCTCCTTTCGGGAAATATCTCGTATCTCTGTATCTTAGTATCTTACTTAATGGTCAGCTTGCTGACGGTCAGCTTGCCCGACTCCTTGTAGGGACGGAAGAGCTGGAAGAGGATGGCGACCATAGCGGCGATGGCCACGATCAGCCACAGAATGTTGATACCGCCCATAGCCCCCGTGAAGAGCAGACCGAACTGGTAGATCATGAGGGAAACGGCGTAGGCGAATACACACTGGTAGGTGATGGCGAAGGCGGTCCACTTGCCGTTGTTCATCTCGCGGCGGATGGCACCCATGGCGGCGAAACAGGGAGCGCAGAGCAGGTTGAAGACCAGGAAGGAGAAGCCGGCCAGCTTGCCCATGCCTGCGAAATCAGCCACGCCGAAGACGGCGACGACCTCCTCCTTGGCGATCAGACCCATGAGAGTAGCCACGGCGGCGGTGGGGTCAGAGAAGCCGAGGGGAGCAAAGAGCCAGCCGATGGCGGTACCGATGTAGTCCAGGATGCTCATACCGCCCTCGGGCATCTCCAAAAACAGCCCGAAGGAGCCGTTGGCCACGCCGAATACTGTGCCCGCCCAGATGATGACGGTGGAGAGCATGATGATGGTGCCCGCCTTCTTGATGAAGGACCAGCCGCGCTCCCACAAAGTCGGAGGCCAAGCGGTCTTAGGAAGACAATAC
>JAZQXS010000309.1:0-2109 GCA_045633025.1 Eubacteriales bacterium
AATGTTTTAAAGGTTTTTGGGATTCCAAAGGACTTTTTTCAAAAAGTCCTTCGGCGGGGTGCAGGGGCAGAGCCCCGCCGTTCCCTGATTCTTCATTCTGTATTTTATCCTTCTTCAATCCTCACGTCGATCCCATTGACCTCCACGCCGCTGTCGGCGCGGATGAGAACATATTTCACCCCGTCGATGATCCGCGTTTCCACCAGGTCGGTATGGGCGGGATCCACCTTAATGACCACGTCGGGGGTCTTGAGCTCGAACTTATTCATCTCTACAATATTTCGGGGGGAAATGGCGGCGTTCTGGCCGAAGCCTTTGTCGAACTTCTGCTCGAACTTCTCCACGCCCTCCTCGGGCACGCCGCAGAATTCCAGCATATCCCGAATGGCGTACTTATCCACGGTCAGCGGCTCGGGCTCCTTGGAGATTTTGTGCTCCTCCATAGCCTGGTGGAGCTGGGCGTGCACCGAGCGCACCACGTCCAGCGAGCAGGAGTCCCCGGCGGCGTCGGCCAGCACCTCGCGGAAGGTATCCTTCTGCTCGGCGGCGGGCATGGGGAGGTCTCCCGTGTTGAAGATGGCGTCGGCGAATTCCTTGTGGCTGTTGTCGATGGCGCGGGTGTAGTAGAGAGCGCCGTAGAGGTTGGTGGAGCGGTTATCGAAGGAGGGGAACATGAAGCCCAGAGCAGGGGGGGAGATGACGGAATCGGCGATCACGTTGCGGAAGCAGTTCTCCCGAACGTAGTAGCTGAGGGTGGGCTTAGCCATCTTGACAGGGCAGACAGCGCAGAGGATATAGCGGAACATTTCGCTGGATTCGTCGTCCTTAGCGCCGTCCTTGCGGTAGGTGAAAACGTCGTAGCAATCGTAGGCCAGAAGGATCATGTAGTTCCCCTCCAGCATGAGGCTGTCGATGATCTTTTTGTAGAACTGATGGATGACCTCCTCGTCCTGAAGTGCCGTCTCGCGGAGGTTGCAGAGGAGCTTATGCTCGGGGGCTTCCATGACCTGTCTTGTGGTAAAATGGATATCAAGAAGGTTGGTATCCACCTTACCCGACAGGGCTTTTTTGAGGAGGGAGAGGATCTCGTCGGCCTCGGTCTCGGTCATCATGGCCACCGACTGATCCAGCTCGGAGATGATCTCCCGCTTTTCGTTGACGTAGGCTCCGCGGATGCGGCTGATGCCGGTCTTATCCGCTTTGTAGCGGCGGCGGATCTCGGCTATTTCTTTATCGTTCATGGGTATGTACCTTTCCTTAGTTTTCCTCCACCCACACAGGCGATGTCCAACCGAAGCGGCCGTCGGTGAGCTCGACGCGGAGGTAGTAGCAGTCACAGGGCGTTTCCTGCTTGTAATCCAGGATGCTGTCGCGGAAGTCGTATCCGCGGGAGAAGTAGGTCACGATATTACGGCAATTCTTCACGACCGTGACCTGCTTGATGGGGGTATCGGCCTTTACATGGTAGTAAATATGCAGATTCCCGTTTTCGGGGCGGGTGACCGTCTCGCCCACGTAGCGCCCCTCGATGCGGAAGTCAAGCACCATGCGGCCGCCCATTGCGCCGTCGGCGGGGCCCATCATGAAGGCGTAGGTACGGCCTGCCTTGAGGGCATCGAAGATGGCGGTGGGGCTGTTCTCGGTCGCCCAGACACCCGTGACACCGGGGTAGGTATAGGGATACGGCTCCCCATTCGCGCGGCCGTTCATACCGCCGTGGTCGTCGCTGCCGCCGATCACGCCGATCTTGGCGCCTCGGCGGAGGGCATCCTGCCAGAAGCCGCCCTCACAGACAGTTCCCTGCTCCAGGGCAGGGTTGCCCATATACTCGGCGGCATCGCCGCGGGACATGATCTCGATGTAGGGGGTGATGAGCTCCACGGGGATGGTACCGAAATCGGCGCCCGAGGAGAGGGAGTAGGTATCGTGGGGGCAGGTGACCACGTCATCGCGAGCCAGTAGGGCACGCAGCTCCTCGGCGGTAATCTCGCCGTCCCGCTCGCCGCGCACCATCTCGGCATCATCATTGCGGAAATAGAGGATCATGTTATTGTAGAAGGGATAGGAATCCCGCTCGTAGCCCAGGAGGGTGGAGAACTTCCCTTCCAC
>JAZQXS010000310.1:0-7802 GCA_045633025.1 Eubacteriales bacterium
CGGGCGGATTCCTGACGGGTCTCCCCGCCCTTGACCACCTTGGTGAGCTTGGTCAGACCGTAGGTCTCCTTGAAGCCGTCGTAGAGGGAAAGCTCATCCTCCCTCGCCACCACGATGATCTCATGGATGGTGTCGGCGGCCTCGAATGCCTTCAGCGTGCGCGCCACGACGGGCATACCGCAAAGCTCCATAAATTGCTTGCGGGGCTCTCCCATGAGCGCCTCCATGCGGGTGGAGCTTCCGGCGGCGCAGACCACCACCGAGGTGAAATTCTTGGGGTGCGGTTTTCCCGATACGGCGCGGAGTATTCCCGCCAGCGTCTTGGTCGCGGGAGCTTTTTTCTTGTCACTCATGAGTCGATCTCCTTTTCAAATAGTAATTAGGCGATTGCAAAATGCAAGGGTTTCACCCCTGCACCCCACCAAAGGGACTTTTGAAAAAGTCCCTTTGGAATCTTCAAAACTTTCAAAAATCATTGCCAATCAGTTCTTTTTTGAAAGTTTTAGGAGGCCTTGGAACCCTTTTTCAAAAGGGACCCAAGTGGAGGTGTGAGCCAAGCCCCCTGATAAATGGAGTTTTACAATCGCCTAAAATAGTAATCAGCGATTGCAAAATGCGAAAATGCATTGCAAGCAGGCGAAAAAGTTCTTGAAGGGTGTCCGGAGGGAAACTTCTTTTAAGAAGTTTCCCTTGGGCGTTTCCCGAACTCTCTCAGCTGTCCAGCGCGTTGATGTCGTCCACGCGCGCCTGATGGCGGCCGCCCTCGAAGGGGGTATCCACGAACAGGTCGACCATATCGCAGGCGAGGCCGTAGCCCACGACCCGCTCGCCGAGGCAGAGGATGTTGGCGTCGTTGTGCATACGGGTCATGCGCGCCGAGAATGTGTTCTCACAGCAGGCCGCGCGAATGCCGGCGTGCTTGTTGGCGGCCATGGACATGCCCACGCCCGTCCCGCAGACCAGAATACCCAGGGGTGCGTCGCCGTTTTGGACGGCCTCGCATACCGCGTGAGCGAAGACGGTGTAGTTGCAGGACGCGGGGCTGTCGGTGCCGAGATCCAGCACCTCGATGCCGCGCGCTTCCAGGTGCGCTTTGATTTTGAGCTTGAGCTGGTAGCCTGCGTGGTCAGAGCCGATGACCAGCTTTGTGATCTTTTTGATTTCCATAATGCTTGTATCCTTGTGAAATGAATTTTGAGGCACTTACCGCTGATAGGTGCGCGTGAGGCTCTCCCCGGCGCGGAGGTGAAGGGGCTCACGCTCCTTGCCGCAGAGCAGGACGGCGGTATGCATGTCGCGGGTTGCGTGAATCGTGATCTCCACACAGCCGTCGGCCGTCCAGATCATGTCCACCGAGCCCTCGGGGAACCGCATTCCGCGGACGGCGCCGTGATCCAGCCGCGCGGGCAGGGCGGGGAGGAAGGAGAGGGCATCGGGCTGTGGACAGAACAGCATTTCCTGGATGGCGTTGACCGCGCCGAAGGCGGCATCCAACTGGATGGGGGGATTGACCCAGCTTAAGGTCACGCCCATGTTCCGCCAATCGTTACTGATGGACAGGAGGGAATCCAGAACCACGCTCTTGGCCATAATATCCAGGCAATCCGCCAGCCGCTCAGCCTCGCCCAGACGGGCGTAGATGCTGGCCATGTGCGTCAGAGACCAGTTGCACTGACTGCCCAGGTCACGGAGCATGACGGCCTTGCGGAAGGCCTCAAACAGCGCGGGGTCGCTGTGCGCGGTGACCTCGGCGCCGGGGAAGACGGGGTAGATGTGGGAGAGATGGCGGTGCTTGTAGTTGTCCTCCAGGTCGGGGTGCATCCACTCCTTCACCGCGCCGTCGGCATTGACGTGGTAGGCGGGGATGCTGTCCAGCAGCGCGCGGAAGGAGTCCGCCTCGTCGGAGTACATACCCGTGATCGCAATGCCCTCCAGCAGGTGGGTGAGCAGCTCCTTCATGACGGCAAAGTCCATGGTGGCGTTCTGTACCGCAGGGCAGTGATGACCTGTTTCCGAGCTGGTGGGGAGATCCAACAGGTTGACAGGGGTGTTTTCGGGCGAGACCGAGGGGTAGAGACGAACCTTACCATCCTCGATGACGGCGTAGTCCCGCGCGAACAGGGCGGCCTCGTACATGAAGGGAAGGATCTCCTCCCGCAGAAGCGTCTCATCCTTGGTGTACAGGTAGTAGTCCCAGAAGTGGCGGCAGAGCCAGCCCGCGCAACTGATCCAGTTGGCGATGACGCTGACAGCGACGCAGGCTCCTGCGGTATGCGGGGTGGTGTAGGCGGATATCCAGATGCCATTCATGCCGAAAAGCCGGCGCGCACACTCGCGGAAGGTGTCCATCTTGGACGTATAGTAGCGAAGCAGAGCGGGGATCGCGTAGGAAAGGCCGCCCGTCATGGTGTGCCAGTAGGTCATCTGCACGTTCTCATTGGCCACGTACTGGCACCATTGGAGATACCGGTCACCGTGCCACAGGCCGTACAGGGGAACGGGATTTCCCTTGTCGGAGGCGGCGGAAATGAACAGGTACCGTCCGAACCGCCACAGACGCTCCAGGAGAGCGGGGGAGGCAACGTCATCATAGGCCTCGGCCAGCATTTGCTCGTTGGTGGCGGCGTGAGCCTCGCTGTCGGCCAACTCAATGGTCACCGCATCGTAGAGCGGGGTATGGAGAGCCGTGTGGCGCGCGAGCAGGGATTCGTAGGTCTCCCCCTCGAATGCCTCCAAGGAGGTGGAGGAGCCGTGGGAGGAACAGCGGACAAGGATGAGGTACTCCTGCCCCGTGACCTCCAGGGTGTCCAGCTCCTTACCCGTGATGGCGGAGGCGAAGTCGCCCATAAAGCGTATCTGAACGGCGGATTCGCCGTCGGCGGATACCTGGCTGATACGGTCGGAGGCGGTCACACCGCCCTCGCAATCGTGGTGGAGGCGGAAGCTGTACGCCGTGGCGAAGGGCTTGTCGGCGGTCATGCGGATGACCGTAATATCGTCGGCGCGGGAGACGAAATACTCCCTGCGGTAGTGACAGCCGTCGATGGTAAACTCCACGAAGGCCTCACCCGTCCGCATATTGACTCCGCGGCGGTAGTGCTTGAACATGGCGGTGGGGACGAATGTCATCTCCAGCCGACCCAGCGGGTAGGGGGAATCGGGGCAGGTTCCGTAGCCCTTCTTTTGGAGGGCGTGCAGGATGTTGTCCCGGTTAGCCGCCGCGTAGTCGCCCCGGTCGATCATCTCCCGCATCTCGCGGAAGGTGTCAGCCACATCGGGAATGGGCTGATCGCCGCCTCCCTGCCACAGGTCATGGCGGTTGAAGATGATGCTCTCCTCGGCGATGGCGCCGGGGATCAGTACACCGGTCAAGCCGTTTCCGAGGGGAAGCGCCTCGCGCCAGCTCTCTCCGTGCCAAGACGCGGGCTTTTTGAGCGTGTAGACGTGCCGGTTCATCGTGGGATCCTCCTATTCTGCGTGATACGGTTACCCAGGATTCCCGCCCAGCTTTTCCAGACGGACGCGTTCAGCCTGCGAGGGGCGGAGGTAAACAGGGGCAAGCTCAGCGTCGGTGGTACGGACACCCTCGCCAAAGAGGCGAAGTCCGGCCTGCGCGGTGTGGTAGCCGCTCTGGTGGAGCAGACGCTCGGGGAGCATCCGCAAGCGCTCGCCCAGCTCTTCAGACAGGGCGTCGTATACCAGTTTCGCCCCATCGCCCATGAGATACACGGGTCGGGCAGGGTATTTTTCAGCGAGCTCCTGCCCCAGCTCGGAGGTGGCCAGCGGGCGATCCTCGCAGAGACGGGTCAAGGTCTTGCCGTCGGATTCGAACACCGCGTTGTACACCTGTTGACGGCGGGCGTTCATGGAGGGGCAGAGAATGCCGTCCAAGGCCTCGCCGTTGCGCGCCAGAGCCTCCAGCGTGGACACGCCGATGCAGGGCTTTCCCTTGCCGAAGGCGATCCCCTTGACGGTGGCCGCGCCGATACGCACGCCCGTAAAGGAGCCGGGGCCTGCGGTGCATACGAAGAGATCCACGTCGTCCACGGTGTAGCCTGCGATCTTCAGAACCGATTCCACCATGGGGAGCAGGGTCTCGGAGTGGGTGTGTCCCGTGTTGATGGTATATTCCGCGATGAGGGTCTCGTCCTCGCAGAGCGCGACCGACCCAACCTGAGCGGTGGAATCCAAAGCCAGTATCAGCATAGCGGTGCCTCCTTTACGGCAATTTCAATGGTGCGCTTGTCCGCGTCGGGCGGGCATTTCTCAATGCGTACCTCGATGTAGACCTCGGGCAGAGCGAAGGGGATCTTCTCGCACCACTCGGCCACGCAGATGCCCGCGTCGGGGTAGTCCTCAAAGCCGATGGAGTAGAGATCGTCCTCCGACTCGATGCGGTACATATCAAAGTGAAACAGCGGCCGCTTACCCGCCGCGCGGTACTCGTTGACCAGCGCGAAGGTGGGGGAGCGTACCGCCCGCCCGGGCGCCAGTACCGAGGCAAGCCCTCGGACAAAGGCGGTTTTTCCCACGCCCAGATCGCCGTACATGGCGATGAAGGTCGGCATGTTTCGGTCAGTCTCCATCAGCCGCGCCAGCGCCGCCCCCACAGCCTCGGTCTCCTCGGGAGAGTGGGTGGTCAGGGAGACGGGCAGGGAAGTCAAATTCAATTCCTGCATGGCCGCGCTCATGATCTCTTGTCCTTGACCTGCTCGCGGGTGCCGTCGGGACGGACGATGACGGTGTTGTCTAAAATGCCCGTCATGGAGGCGCGGAACTCCCGAATGTACTCGGTGCGCAGAGCGGCGCGCTCGGCAAGCTCAGCCTCGGTCAGAGTCTCCCCCGCCTTGACCCGGCGGGCAAATTCGTTGATACGGTCCAGTTTTGCTTGTTCCATGGTGAATCCTTTTCTAAAGTTTTGGGGATTCCCAAGGATCTTTTTCAAAAGATCCTTGGGTGGGGTGCAGGGGTGAAACCCCTGCTTACCCTCTCAGCTTCAGACCCAGCTTGAACTCCAGATCCTTGAGGATCTTCTTGGAAGCCTTGTCGGCCTCCTCGACGGTGAGGGTCTTGTCGGGGGCGCGGAGGGTGACGCGGAAGGCGACCGATTTATTTCCGGCGCCGATGCTCTCGCCGCGGTAGATGTCGAAGAGAGCCACGTTCTCCACCAGCTTACCGCCGGCACGGGTCATGACCGCCATGATGGCGCCGACCTCCATCTCCTCGGGGCAGACGAAGGAGAAGTCGCGGGTGGTAGCGGGGAACTTGGGCAGGGGCTTGTAGTCGATGACGGTGTTGGCGTGCGCCCACAGAGCCTCGAAGTCCACGCAACCGCAATATACAGGCTGATTGAACCCGTAATCAGCGGCCACAACGGGGTGGATCTGACCGAAGATAGCCAGCTCGGTACCGTCAGCCGCGATGACCTTGGCGCAACGGCCGGGATGGTAAGCGGGATCCTCGGTGTAGGCGGTGAAGGTCGCATCCTTGATGCGCGCCAGGGTCAGAATGTTTTCGAGCACACCCTTGATGGCGTAGAAATCCACGCCGCCGTACATACCCAGCGTCAGTACCTTCTTTTCGGCGGGCAGGTCGCTGTCGTTGTCGGCCGGAATGTAGACCGTTGCATCCTCAAAGAGACGCACGTTCTCGTTGGAGAAGTTGTTGTTACGCTCCAGAACCTCCAGCATGGAGGGCAGAGCCGTGGTGCGCATCACCGAGGTGTCCTCGCCCAGAGGGTTGGAGATCACCACCGACTTGCGAAGCGCGCTGTCGGCGGGCATGCGGATGCGGTCGTAGAATTTGGGAGAGATGAAGGAGAAGGTCTGGATCTGATCCAGCCCCATGCCGTACAGCGCGCGATCCAGGGCTACCTCAAAGGCCTGCTTGGGGTTGCGGCCGCCCTGGGTGGTCTCGGCGTTCATGTAGGTGGCCTTGATCTCGTTGTAGCCGTAGATACGGATGATCTCCTCGGCGATGTCGTTCATGCTGAGCAGGTCGCCGCGGAAGGAGGGAGGAATAATGGTCGCGCCGTTGTCACCATCCTCGATGCGGCACTCCAACTGCTCCAGTACGCTGATCATGTACTCGCGGGACAGCTCCACACCCAGGAACTTGTTCATGCGCTCCACCTCCAGAGGAATGCGAACCTCGGGCTTGTGGGTGGGGTAGCAATCGATGATGCCGTCCACCACGTCGCCCGCGCCCAAAAGCTCAACCAGCTCGCAGGCTCTCTGCAGGGCGGGCATGGTGTTCTCGGGATCCAGCTCCTTCTCGAAGCGGGCGGAGGATTCGGTGCGCATCTTGTTCTTCTTGGCGGTCACGCGGACGGAGGAGCCCAGGAAGCAGGCCGACTCAAAGACCACGGTGGCGGTGCCGTCCTTGATCTCGCTGTTGGCGCCGCCCATGACGCCGGCCAGCGCGCAGGCCTTCTTCTCGTCAGCGATGACCAGCATGGAGGAATCCAGCACGTGATCCTGGTCGTCCAGGGACTTGAAGCACTCCCCGTCAGCCGCGCGGCGGACGCGGATGGCCGCACCGTCCAGCATGGCGTAGTCAAAGGCGTGCATGGGCTGACCGTACTCCAGCATGACGTAGTTGGTGATGTCCACGATGTTGTTGATGGGACGGACACCGGCGGCGCGGAGGCGGCGGCGCATCCACAGAGGGGAAGGGCCTATCTTGACGTTCTTGACCACGCGGGCGGAGTAGCGGTAGCAGAGGTCGGGTGCCTCAATGCCCACGGTCAGGTAATTCTCGATCTTGTCGCCGTCGGCGGTACCCTTGACCTCGGGAGTGTGGAGATTTAGAGGACGGCCGAAGGAAACGGCGGTCTCGCGGGCCAGACCGATCATGGAAAGGCAATCGGGGCGGTTGGAGGTGATCTCAAACTCCACAACGGTGTCGCAGAGATCCAGCGCCTCGCGGATGTCCATACCGATCTTGTCGGCGAACTCCTCGCCCAGGATCAGAATGCCGTTGGCCTCCTTGCCGGGGCAATCGTGCTCGGTGAGATTCAACTCGCCGAAGGAGCAGAGCATACCGTTGGAGGGCACGCCGCGGAGCTTGCCCGCCTTGATGACCACGTCACCGGGCAGGTGCGCCACGGGCAGAGCGGCAGGGACGATGGCGCCCTCGAATACGTTCTGCGCGCCCGTTACGATCTGCTGGATGCCGTCAGCGGCGGCGCCGCAATCCATCTGGCAGATGAACAGATGGTCGGAGTCGGGATGGCGCTCCATCTTGACGATGCGCGCGACTACGACGTTCTGAATATCGTCGCCCAGTACCTCGTAGCCCTCGACCTTGGAGCCGGTGTAGGTCAACCGCTCGCAGTAGTCGTGGATGGCGACATCGTTGACGCTGACGTAATCCGCCAGCCAGTTCATAGATAAATTCATGGTTTTGTACCTTCTTTGTATTGTTTTTATATTTGCAGGGGCTCCACCCCTGCACCCCGCTGAAACCCTTTTTGCAAAAAGGGTTTCAGAATCCTAAAAATCTTAAAGATGTTGTATAGATATAGACACCATTTTTGAAAGTTTTGGAAGATTGTCAAGAAACTTTTTTCAAAAAGTTTCTTGTCCGCGGTTTGGGGCAGCGCCCCGGATCCGCCTCTTTAGAACTGCGACAAAAATCTCACGTCGTTCTCGTAGAGGTGACGGATATCGTCGATGTGGTACTTGAGCATGGCGATACGCTCTACGCCGAGACCGAAGGCAAAGCCGCTGTACACGGTGGGGTCAATGCCGCCCATCTCCAGCACGTGGGGATGCACCATACCCGCGCCCAGAATCTCGATC
>JAZQXS010000311.1:0-5867 GCA_045633025.1 Eubacteriales bacterium
CGGCGGATGCGATTTCGGAGCCCGCCCCATTGACCAGCACATCAAGGGCTTTGTGGCCTTGGGGTGCGATGTGAAGGCGGAGGGTGATTACGTGGAAGCCACCGCCAAGGACGGTTCTCTTCACGGTGCCTCGGTTTATATGGATATGGTTACCGTTGGCGGTACCATCAACGTGATGCTGGCTGCCGTCAAGGCGGAGGGGGTTACGGTGATCGAAAATGCTGCTCACGAGCCCCATATTGTCGATACGGCAAACTTCTTGAATGCTTGCGGTGCCGATATCAGCGGTGCCGGTACCGACGTGATCAAGATCCGCGGGGTCAAAAAGCTTCACGGCGTTACATATACCATCATTCCCGATATGATCGAAGCGGGCACCTACATGTGCGCCGTGGCCGGGACGGGCGGTTGCGTCACCTTGACCGGGGTTATTCCCAAGCATTTGGAATCCATCATCAGTAAGCTGGACGAGATGGGCGTCTCCATTGAGATCGGGGAGGATTCCATTCGCGTGTCCTCCGACGGCGTGCTGAAGGGCACCCAGATCACCACCGCCATCTACCCCGGCTTCCCCACGGATATGCAGCCCCAGTTCGGCGTTCTGCTCTGCGTGGCGCAGGGAATGAGCACCATCAACGAAAAGATCTGGGATAACCGCTTCGCCTACCTTGACGAGTTGGTGCGCATGGGCATCACCGTGTCCCGTACCTCCAGCACGGCGTGGTTCCCCGGGAATCAGAAGCTCATGGGCTCCTCGGTATCGGCCACCGACCTGCGGGGCGGCGCGGCCATGGTGATCGCCGGTCTGATGGCCGACGGCATCACCGAGATCGCCCATCCCGAGTACATCGACCGCGGCTACGACGATCTGATCGGCAAGCTGAAACGCCTCGGCGCCTGCATCGAAAGAAAGGAGCTTTGCAACCAAAGCGCGGCGTCCGTCGCCCAAGCGCTGTCGTAGCGTAGTAATCAGAGCTTCCCCAAAAGCAATTCAAAACAAATAAAAAGCAGGAGGTTTTGCTATGTCCAAGCTCAAACGAGTTCTCGCCGCTGCCTTAGCTTCCCTGTCCATCCTTTCCTGCATTGCCTGCGCGACGGAAAATGAGGAAGCCCAAACCCACGCCGATCCCGGCACAGGCTCCTCCACCGAGGGGGAAACTGCGTTTTTCCCCGATATTGAAAAACAGGACTACAACGGCGCTACCTTCTGTCTGGGCGGCGCGGACGGCGGAGGAAACTGGTACTTGGCCGATGAATACAAGTCCACCGGCGAAAATATCCACGTTCTCAACAACACCATCTACGAGATGAACACCTTGATCGAGACGCACCTCAACGTAGAGCTTGTGAGCGGTAATACGGCTGGTGTTCCCGTGGAGACCGCGATCATGGCGGCCGATGACGTCTACCAAGCGCTCGTCCAGCACGCCTACTGGGAGGTCGCGCCCTACATCAGCCGAAACTTTGTCATGGATATGAAGGAGCTGGACGCGCTGGACTTCAGCCAATTTTACTGGAACGGCGAGATTATCGAAGAGCTGTGCATCGATGACCGCGCCTTCGTGGCCGTGGGCGATATCTGCCACAGCGAGATCCACATGATCTACACCAATAAGGATCTGATGACCGCCGCGAATATCCAGATGCCCTACGACCGGGTCCGCAACGGCGAGTGGACGTTTGACGAGCTGGCCGCCATGACCGCCAACCTGTACATAGACGACGGCGACGGTCTGCGAAACGACAAGGACATTTACGGCTTCGCGGGCGGTTGGGCCGATTGGGGCGCCGTCCTCCCGCAGGCCGCCGGCATTTTCGTGGCCTCCAAGAATTCCGACGGGGATTTTGAGCTGACCCTTTACAACGACCGTACGGTAGAGTTTTACGAAACCATATTCAACTGGACGCAGGACGAAAGCGTCAAGATCTGGTTCTACGGCGCCCCGGAGGGTTCGGCTGTGGATTTCAAGAACAATCAGGTCTACCTGCACGGCAGCACCCTCGGCCCTCAATATCTGGACGTGGAATTCAAGCTGGGTATCCTTCCCATGCCCAAGTATGAGGCCACCCAGGAGAACTACTCTCACGTGAACTGGGGCGACGAGATCCTGGTTCCGACCACCGTCCGGAATCGGGATATGGTTGGCCAGGTTCTGGAGCTGATGTGCTATTACAGCGGCACCATGGTGCGGGAGAAATACTACGACGAGGTGCTTCAGCTCCGCGTATCCGAGGAGCCCGATGACCGTGATATGGTCGAGCTGATCTACAATACCGTGGTATATGACCCCGGCATGGTCTATGCCCACGCGGGCGGCAGCAATACCGGCTCCATCTATCCCTTGATCTACACGTTCTATTTCTGCGTAGAGGAAGGCAATTCCAACATCACCTCGTACTATATGTCCCATCAGAAGTCGGCGCAAAAGCAGTTAGACGGTCTTCTGAAAAAGGTGCGCAAAAACTACGAGTAACCGCGGTGCCGGGTCTCTTCCCGAGCGCGTGCGATTTCAGATCACATGAAAACAGGAGGCACGAATCGTGCCTCCTGTTTTGAGTTTTTCGAATTTTCGAATCAAATGAGCGCGCCTCCGGCGGCTTAGAACCTTTCGTGAAAGAAAGGTTCTAATACCAATCCTTGATAAAAACATTGAATAGGAGAGCGTGCCTTCGGCGACTTAAGAAACCTTTACAAAGGGTTCTTAAGAATCTCCTAAACTTTCAAAAACAGACTACTTTGTGTTTTGACGTGCTGTTTGACGAGCGGATATTGGCATTCACCGTGGGGCCCTACCCACTGGGTTATTTGGAAAAGAACGAATTCGCTTTCAAGCTTTTGATTGAGGATTCGTATAAGAACTCCCAAGAACTTTAAAGAAGGGTTTCCGCGGGGTACGGGCAGCGCCTCTGCATATGACTCAAGAAGAAATAGCCTCGAAATCCGCCGCGCCGTGCTTGCAGAGGGGGCAGATGAAGTCCTCGGGGAGTGTATCGCCCTCGTAGACGTAGCCGCAGATCTTGCAGACGTAGCCGCGCTTGCCCTCGGTTTCGGGCTTGGGCTTGACGTTGGCGTAGTAGTAGGCGTAGGTCATGGTCTCGGCATCCGAGATCACGCGGGCTTCGGTAACGGAGCAGATGAACATGCCGTGGGTACCCAGATCCACGTACTGCTCCACGTCCAGAGACAGGAACGCGTTGATATAGCGGGGCAGGAATACCAGGCCGTTGTCCGAGCGCAGGGGGGTACAGTCGGCGAACTTGTCCACGTTGCGGCCGCTGCGGAAGCCGAAGGCCTCAAAGACCTTGAAGGGCGCGTCCACGGTCAGGCAGTTGATGTTCATTTTGCCGGTCTGCTTGATGACGTGGTGGGAGTAGTTCTCCTTGTTGATGGTGACGGCGATGCGGTTGGGGGTATTGGTGACCTGGGTGACGGTGTTGACGATGAGTCCGTTGTCCTTCTTACCGTCGTTGCAGGTGACCACGTAGAGGCCGTAGCCGATCTTGAACAGGGCGGTCATATCGTTCTTGTTGGCGGTGGAATCCTGCATAGCCAGATACTCACGGCAGAGCTCGTCGGACAGCGCCTCAAGCTGCGCGGCGCTCTCGTCATTCAGCGCGGACATGATCTTCACGGTATTCTCGGTATACGTGAGATTCTTGGACTTCTCGAGCATCCCCTTCATGACCTTGGTAGCCTGGGGCGCCCAGGAGCCGTTCTCGATGAAGGCCACGGTGCGGTTGGAGAAGTTGCGCTCGGTGAGGTGGTTGATGAACTCCCGCATGAAGGGGAAAATTTCGGCGTTGTAGGTGGTGGTGGCCAGCACCAGCTTGGAGTAGCGGAAGGCGTCCTCCACGGCCTCAGCCATATCACAGCGCGCCAGATCGTTGACCACGACCTTGGGGCAGCCCTTGGCGCGGAGCTGGTCGGCCAGCTTCATGACGGCCTTCTTGGTGTTGCCGTAAACAGAGGTGTAAGCGATCACGATGCCCTCTTCCTCGGGCTGGTAGGAGGACCAGGTGTTGTAGAGGTTCAGATAGTAGCCCAGATTCTCGGTGAGGACGGGGCCGTGGAGGGGGCAGATGGTCTGAATATCCAGACCGGCGGCCTTCTTCAGAAGCGCCTGCACCTGGGCGCCGTACTTGCCGACGATGCCGATGTAGTAGCGGCGAGCCTCGCAAGCCCAATTCTCCTCGACATCCAGCGCGCCGAACTTGCCGAAGCCGTCGGCGGAGAACAGCACCTTATCGGTGGAATCGTAGGTCACGATGACCTCGGGCCAGTGCACCATGGGGGCGGTGACGAAGGTGAGGGTGTGCTTACCCAGGCAGAGGGTATCCC
Organism: Eubacteriales bacterium; assembly: GCA_045633025.1. Taxonomy (GTDB): domain Bacteria; phylum Bacillota; class Clostridia; order Oscillospirales; family CAG-272; genus CAMEON01. Next base: position 4,340 of record JAZQXS010000311.1, read on the forward strand.
CCTCGCCCACGGTCATGCCGTTCTCGGAAAAGTCCTTGCCGAAGAAGTTCTTCATCATGGTGAAGGCCTTGGCGGAGGAGACCACCACGGTGTCGGGGTAGGCCTTGAGGAAGTTGGCGATGTTGGCGGAGTGGTCGGGCTCCATGTGCTGAATGACCAGGAAATTGGGCTGACGGCCGCCCAGCACGCGCTGGATATTGTCCAGCCACTCATGGGTGAAATTGGCGTCTACGGTGTCCATCACCGCGACCAGCTCGTCCATGATGACGTAGGAGTTATAGGCCATTCCGTTGGGGACAACGTACTGACCCTCAAACAGGTCAATGTTGTGGTCATTGACGCCGACGTAGAAAATATCGTTTGTGATCTGCATAAGCATTCTCCTTGTTTTTATAGATATAACTATTATAACACAAATGCGGGAAATTTGCAACAGGGATTTGAAAATAATCTGTTTTTAAAAGTTTTTGGGATTCTTAAGGCGACGAGCAACTTCGAGGAGGTTTTCAAAAAGCCCTGACAGGCTTGCCTGTCGGATGCCGGAGGCACACTTTTTCACCCATGTCAACAAATTGTGTATTTTTCAACAACAAGTTTCAAAAAGAGCTGTTCCAACGAAACAGCTCTTTGTATAGAAAACCAAAACGAATCAAGGTATCTGATTCGCGCGTCCGTACAGGATCAACTGACCGAGCTGCTCGCCGTAATGGTGCATACACGCCACCAGTATCCAGCAAGGGACGAAGCAGAGGATGACAACCGCCACAGCGATCAGCGCATTGAGCCACTTGCGGCGAGCCTTGGCCACCGTGTAGAACCACAGCGCCGCCACGCCGCACAGAAGGATGTACGAAACCAGCAACGTGACCCCTATGGCGGGCATCTCGTACGGGTGAACATAGACATCTCCGAAGAACGCGCCGTTTGCGACCATGATCCATATCCCGCAGTGAAGGCACGCCGTTCCGAGCAGGGTACACAGAATGGCGTAGATCAAGGCTTTGACGGAAAAGGGGGCATCGGGCTTGGTCGAGGTCAGGGCGCGGATGAATTTCATGATTTTGCGGTCTCCTTTCTCGGTGAAATATACATTTCACTTATATAGACGACAAAAGAAATGAAAATCTGACGCTGAAAAAGAGTAATTTACAAAATGTTCACGCTTTATCGGATCTGCACGAAGCCCAGCTTCTTCTGCACCTTGGACAGGGTTCTGCGAGCCACGTAGGAGGCCTCCTCGGCGCCCTTCTTCATCTGGGCTTCGAGCTGAGCCTTATCGGCCATGTAGCACTTGAACTTCTCCTGCACAGGCGCCAGCGCGTCGGCGCAGACCTCGCCTACGGCCATCTTGAAGTCGCCGTAGCCCTTGCCCTCAAACTCGCGCTCCACGTCCTCGATGGTCTTGCCCGTGAATACCGAGTAGATGGTCATGAGGTTGTTGATGCCGTCCTTGCCCTCGGCGTAGCGGATGCAGGTATCCGAGTCGGTGACGGCGCGCTTGAACTTACGGATGATGGTATCGCGGTCG
>JAZQXS010000312.1:0-3473 GCA_045633025.1 Eubacteriales bacterium
GATGGTGGTCTTTCCCTTGCGGATGCGGCGGAGATTTTCCAAAATGGCCTTCTCGGTGCGGACGTCCACCGCCGATACCGAGTCGTCCAGGATCAGAATATTGGCATCCTTCATCAGCGCGCGGGCGATGGAGATACGCTGCTTCTGACCGCCCGATACCGTCACGCCCCGCTCGCCCAGCACGGTACCGTAGCCCTCGGTGAACTCGGTGATGTTATCGTGGACGTCGGAGAGGCGGGCGGCCTCCTCAACGGCGGAGGCATCGCTCGTGTCCGAGGCAAAGGCGATGTTATTCGCGATGGTATCGGTGAACAGGAAGTTATCCTGGGGCACGTAGGCGGCGTACTTGCGCACCGTGCGGATGGGAATATCGTTGACGTCGTAGCCGTCGAGGAACACCGTCCCGTCGGGGACGTTGTAGGTACGGAGCAGAAGATCCACCAGCGTGGTCTTACCCGAGCCGGTCTTACCGATGATGCCCACGTTCTCCCCCGCCTTGATGGTGAAGGAGGCGTCGATCAAGGCGTCGTAGGAGCCGCCGGGATAGCGGAAGGTGAGATTCCGCAGCTCAATGTTACCGGCCAAGGGCGCCTCGGGCTCGCGGACGCCGGGCTTGTCCGTGACGTCCACGGGGGTGTCCAAAAGCTCGCCGATGCGCTTGAGGGAGGCCTTGCCGCGGGAGCGCATCTCAATGAGCTGGGAGATGGCCATGATGGGCCAGACGATGGAAGTAAAGTAGCCGATGAACTCCACGAGCTGTCCCGCGTTGAAGGCGCCGTTATACACCAGATAGCCGCCGTAGCCCAGAATGACGCAGATCACCGACTCCACGAACAGGGTAACCACGATATTGAGCAGGGTAGAGATACGGGTGTACTCCACGTTGACCTTCTCGTTCTGCTTGTTGAGCTTGCGGAAGGACATGAGCTCCACGGTCTCCTTGACGAAGGCCTTGATGACCGCGATACCCGAGAAATCCTCCTGGGCAAAGTCGGAAAGCGACGAAAAGGCCTCCTGCCGCTCGTCCCACTTCTTCTCCATGTAGTGCCCCACGATGGCGCTGATGACCAGCAAAAACGCCATGGGAACGAGGGAAAAGAGGGTCAGGGTCATATTCATGCCGAACATCTTGGCCAGCGCCAGCACGCCCAGAAACAGGGCGTCGGCGAACATGAGGATACCCGAGCCGAAGCAGTCCTGCACCGTCTCCAGGTCGTTGGTAAAGTAGGACATGAGGGTACCCACCTTGTTGACCTGGTAGTACTCGCGGGAGAGATCCTTACAGCGGTCGAACATTCTCCCGCGCAGGTGGGTCTCCACCTTGATACCCGAGCCGAAGAAGCAGATACGCCAGACGAATCGGCCGATGGCCATGATTACAATGATGAAGATCATGGGCAGGCAGATACGATCCAGCAGGAAGTCCATGTCGAATACCCGGTCAACGAGCGCTCCGTTCACGTCCGTCTCGGTCACGTAGCCCGTGTTGATACCGTTGATGACCATACGGTACAGCTCGGGCACCTTGAGCTGAAGGAAGTCGATAACGACCAGCGCCAGCACGCCGAAAAAGAGAGACGGCAGATGCTTGAGATAGTATCGGTTGATGTGCTTACCGAACAGCATAGGTTCACCCCATTCCGCAAAAATTTTTGTTTTTCCGCCGCAAGCGGCAATTTTCACACAGTTTGTATATTATATCATATTCAATCGAATTTATCAAGGGGTTACCGAAAAACTATTCGGATGAATTTTGGAACCTGCGGTTGTTTTTGCCCTTGACAATATCCGAAAAATCCAGTATAATACACCATAGCACCAAAAATCAGGAGGTTCCCATTCCATGCAACTCATCGAGATCCTTGCCATCCTTATCCTTGTCGGCGTGCTGGCCGCGATTTCCCTGCTGGCGCTGCTCCTTGTACGTATAAAGAAGGCCGACGGCAACACCCCCGACCCGGAGGATATTTCCGCCGCCACCCTCCGCGCCCTGACCCCCGCCCTCCGCCGCGAGGTCACCGAGCCCATCCTGCGGGAGGAGCAGCACAACCAGAGCGCTCTGCGCACCGAGCTCCAGGGGGAGCTCCGCGGCTCCCGCACCGAGACCACGGGCATGGTGCAGACCTCCATGGAAAAGCTGGGCGCCTCCCTCCGCGAATCCCAGCGGGAGACCGCCGACCTTCAGGCCAAGCGCATCGCCGAGCTGACCGCCGCCGAGGGCAAGCTGATGGCCGAGCTCACCGCCGCGCAGAACCGCCGATTCGAGGCGCAGGACGCGCGCCTGGAGGCTATGCAGAAGGCTCTGCACGCCCTGTTGTCCGAGCGTATGGACGGTCTGAATCAAACGGTCGACCGCCGTCTCTCCGAGGTGGACAAGCAGTTCCGCGAGTTCCGCGAGCAATCCGCCGCCGCCCAGGAGCAGCTCCGCCGCACCATGGAGGAGCGCATGACCGCCATGCAGACCCGCAACTCCGAGCAGCTTGAGCAGATGCGCGCCACGGTGGACGAAAAGCTGCAAAAGACGCTGGACGAGCGTATCTCCCAGTCCTTCAAGGCGGTCAACGACCGTTTGGCCGACGTGTACAAGGGGCTGGGCGAGATGCAGACCCTCGCGGGGGACGTGGGCGACCTCAAGAAGGTCATGGCCGGCGTCAAGACCCGCGGTATTCTGGGCGAGATCCAGTTGGGCGCCATCATCTCCGAAATGCTCTCCCCCGAGCAGTATGAGGAGAACGTCGTCACCCGCCCCGGCACCGCCAACCGCGTGGAGTTCGCCGTCCGCCTCCCCCGCGAGGGTGACCAGCCCCTCTACCTCCCCATCGACGCCAAGTTCCCCGCCGACGCCTACCATCATCTGGTAGACGCCTACGAGTCCGGCGACCCCGACCGCATCAAGGCGGCCTCCGCCGAGCTGGAAGCGCGCATCAAGGGCGCGGCCAAGGACATCCGCGACAAGTACGTGGAGCCCCCCTACACCACCACCTTCGGCATCATGTTCCTGCCCTTTGAGGGCTTGTACGCCGAGGTCGTCCGCATGGGGCTGGTGGATGTCCTGCAGAATCAGTACCGCGTCAGCGTAGCCGGCCCCACCACGTTGGCCGCCCTGCTCAACAGCCTGCAGATGGGTTTCCGCACCCTGGCCATCCAGAAGCGGTCGGGGGAGGTCTGGGAGGTTCTGGGCGCGGTCAAGACGGAATTCGGTAATTTCGAAAAGGTGCTGGCCAAGGCCAAGGAGCGCATCGACCAGACCGGCGACGAGCTGGACAAGCTCATCGGCACCCGTACCCGCCAGATCAACCGCAAGCTCAAATCCGTGGCCGAGCTCCCCGCCGACGCGGCACAGCGAATGCTGGACGGAGTGGTTGCGGAGGAGGAGTAACACGAAGCCGACCCAACCGGCGTAGGGGCGTTCTGTGAACGCCCGCGGGCGCACACAGTGCGCCCCTACGCAATGTTCTTTTCAATGCCTTTCA
>JAZQXS010000313.1:0-4626 GCA_045633025.1 Eubacteriales bacterium
GGAATGCCCGCCCCTGCTGCAGATGCTCCGTGATGCCGCCGAGCTCTTGGGGCAGATCGAAGAAAACAGCAAACGGAGAGACAGCGGAAACGACAGCTTTGAATCTCAACTTTTTACCATCCGTGAGCTGGAGGTTTACATCGACTTGGTAAACTGTATGCATCAGGCCTTCCAAACCATCGAGGCAGAGAGATTCGCCCTGCGCTCCGAGGGATTTGAGGCACTGCGGGCAAGCGTGGAGGAGCAGGTTCCAACCGCCGATGAGCTTCGCGCCGGGCTTTCTCGCATGGTCTTAGCCATTGAAAATATCAAAAGCGTCACCATCGGCTTCAATTTGGACGCCAATCTCTTTCCCTTTGAGGCGGGGCTTTTGTCCATCAACGACCGACCCATTCGTTCTGGGGAGCTGATCGACCGTCTGCTCAGCCTTGAATTCGAGAAGGATGACCTGACCGCCCTCGCCCCCATGACCGCCGTTTCCAAACGGCTGACGGCAAGGGAGCGGGAGAGCGTGGATATGGTTTTTATGGGAGCCATGCGGAAGGTCTATGGCGGGGCGCTTCGTCCATGGGCTCCCATGATCCGCAAGTACGTGGCAGCGGGAGCCTGTCCGTGGCTCCATCTCCTGCCCGAAATGCGCTATCTTATCGTCGCCGCCGGCCTGCTCACGGGACTGACCGACCAAGGACTCCCGCTCTGCTGGGCAACCGTGTGTCCCAAAGAGAAAAAGACCTTTGAGGCCAAAGGAATGTATAATCCTGCCTTGGCCATGAAGCTCAAGGAGACCAACCCCGACGCCAAGATCGTGTGCAATGATCTGTCGTTTGATGCCGATGGCGGTATCTACATCCTTACAGGCCCCAACAGCGGAGGCAAGAGCATCTTTGTTTGCGGCATCGGCATTTTGCAGATCATGTTCCAGCTCGGCATGCCGATTCCCACGTCGGATGGAGCCGTCAGCCCCGTGGACGGGATATTTACCCACTTCCCGAATGAAGTGGAAGCCTCCGCCGCAGACGGACGGCTGGGAAGTGAGTGCGCGCTGGTCAAGCGCATTTTTGAAAAGCTCACACCAAACAGTTTGGTGTTGTTGGACGAAACCTTCTCCGGGACAGGCTCCTTCGAGGGTTCATTCTTGGCCGCCGACGTGCTGGCCGCCCTGTCCGCTCGCGGCGTTCACGCCATTTACTGCACCCACATGCATGAGCTGACCACTCATATCCCCGAAATCAATTCCCGTTCCGAGGGATGCTCCAAGGTCGCCACCCTGTCGGCCGGCTCCGAGGGAAGCGAGCGGTTCCGCATTCTGCGCCGAGCCCCCGATGGGAAGTCCTATGCGGCGCGGATTGCTGCCAAATATGGGCTGTCCTATGGGGAGCTTTTGGGGAGATGTAGTGAACGAGATGGATCATGATTTCCCTAAGAAGAACAGCGCCGCCGAGAGTAACTGTAACAAGTCGCTCTCGGCTTCATATTTTTTATTTTGGTAAAATCCAACCTGAAGTTGATTTATCCGCCCCAAAAATTTCCGTCCATTATGTTGGAAACAATCGGAAGATATGGTATAATATGACTGTGGCCACGAAAAAACGTACAAGGAGATAACCTTATGAATATCGGAGCAAATATATATGCCCTACGCAAAGAAAAGAAAATCACACAAGCACAGCTTGCCGAGAAGCTTGGGGTTTCCGACCAAGCTATTTCCAAGTGGGAGAATAATCAATGTGCTCCCGACGTAAGCCTTTTCCCAATCATTGCAGACTATTTCGGCGTTTCCATTGACCGTCTGTTCGGATATCACATGAACAGCTATGCGGAAGAAGTCCAAGCAATCATGAAAGAGGCGGATAACAGTAAGAATACTTATAAGGAAATCGAGATTCTTACGAAAGGTCTTGAAAGATATCCGAACAGTCCTGATCTGAAAATTGCTCTTGCTTTTTCTCTGTCAATGGTCAATCGAATTTCAAAGAATGAGAATGAACGAAAGCGAGCCATCGAGAAAGCTGTCCAGCTCTGTACGGAAGTTGTAGACACCTGCGGTGATGTCAATCACGTGGATAACGCGCTCAATATGCTGACCCGTATTTATGGGGAAATCGGAGAGTACGCAAAAGCTCTTGATGCTGTACAAAAAATCAGTGCAGATCATTATTTTTTCAGACTTGTCGGAATGACAACCACGTACGGGTACGAACACAACGATGCTTCCTTAATGCAGTTTGTGGAGCAGAATCTGTTTCGTTGCTGGTTGGCCTCGGATCTGAATTTACGGGTGCTTACGACAAGATTAACCGAAATAGGCCGATACGCCGAATCAGCGGAGTTTGGAAAGCTTCATTTGAAACTGTTGTCTCTTTTTGACGATGGGTGCTGTGATTTTTATTCCGCGCATAAATTTTTTTCCGCATTGGCACTCGCTCATAATTACAGGAAGCTCGAGGATAAGGCGAATTGTCTGGAAGCGATCAAGCAGGTTTTTCATTGGGGAAAACAAATCAATTCGGCAGAGGAAAATCGGGATCGCCATATTTCTGCACGTAATCCACGGTATTTTGCAAACATGGATGATAGCGAAGCTATGGAAGAATATCTCTCCACCATTCCTTATGAAGCAATGCTTTTGTCATTTGACAAGTTTTTTGAAAATAATGAAGAATATATCGGACTTAAGAAAAGCATATTTGCTTAATCCTCGCCTTGCCTTGTGCGGGTGATTTTTGAAAACCGCCGAGAGCACCCATAACAGGTCGCACTCGGCGACTTTTTGTATTCTGAAATGATACAAAATGGACACAAGCACTCTCTGTATTGTCTGTTTACAATTATCGGAAATTATGCTATACTATAGTCAGTACAACGGAGGGTGAAATTGCTATGGAACTGAAAGACAGACTCAAGGAATTGCGAAGGAAGTGCGCACTGACGCAAGAAGAAGTGGCGGAGAATCTTGGTATATCCGCACAAACCGTATCCAAATGGGAGCGGGGATTGCTGTCCCCGGATATTTATCTTTTGCCGAAAATCGCGGTTCTTTTCAAATGTACCATCGACTCGTTGTTTAATATAGATTTGGTATGGAGCGTGGAGCATCGGAGAGAGTTTGAAGCCAAAATCAAAGCCCTTCGGGAAAAGAAGGATTTTGAGGGTATATATCAGGCTTGGATGCAGGAGATCAAATTGAATCCCGATCAATACCATAGCTACACCACCGTGATGAACCACGTCTTCCGCCGCAGGCTCTGCGACAAAAACCACGTCGAGGAGTTATTGGCTTTGGCCGACCATGCCGAGAAATGTTGCACCGATGACGACATCCGAAATGAGATCTATCGGGTCATGCTCCAGATCTGTTCTCGGTGTGAGGATGCCGCCATCCGTGAGAAGCGGGATTACTATTACAAAAAGCTCCCTCTGCTTCTGCACAGTCGAGAAGTATACGCCCAACACGCCCTGGAGGGAGAAGAGTATCGCGCCCAGGTACTCAAAAATACCATTTATCTCATCGACATGGCCGAATGCTCCATCCGACAACTCATCCCGCTCGATGCCCAGCCAGAGGAGGCCCTTTTTTACTATAAAAAAGCGGCAGACCTGTATGAGACCGTGCTGGACGGGCAGTATGCGGGACACTACGACACCGCCTTGCTGTGTGATTACTATATGGTGGTCGTTCAGTACGTAAAGCTCGGCCAAATTGAGGCCGCCGAGGATTACTTCAGCCGCATTGAATCGACTCTGGAGCGGCATTTGGACGAGGTCGCCAAGGGGCACCGTTCCAGGCTCCTTTTTACGACCGAGTTCCATAACCATACCACGGCGGAGAGCATGGCCAAGGGGGCTTTGATGAATATGCTTCGCATTCCCGAACTGGAGCCCTTCAGAGAGCGGATTCTGGCGTTGCAGAAGCGATACTGTGAATACTATCCCGCCAATCAGCCAATTACAGGGGGAAATTTATGATTAAACAGGTATTCAATTATTTTTTGAAGGTAATCGGTGCGGCCTATTCGGGTTTACTGGCAATGATTATCGTGACCGTACCGATTCGGTTGATTACACCTGACCACGTGATCGAATTTGTGGTTTCGTCGGTCATTTGCGTGGCCACATCTATGGCTGTGATCCTTGTCCTGTGCATGAAAGACGGATACGACGATGACGGGAAAGTGTCGTTGAATAAAGCAATTCTACATATGAGCTTGGCTGTCCTACTGTACGACCTGCTAACGGTGATTCTGCAATATTACACGGGAGCGGCCACAAATGTATGCGACATAGCCATCGTAATCAAAAACCTGGATCGAACCACAAGCTTGAAAGAAATGGCGGATGAACACGGCGGAGCCATGTTCGTTTCTCTGATCATCCAAACCATTCCGTTTATTCCCGCCATGATTGCAGGATATTTGCTCGGCGGAAAGAAACGGCAGAGAAGCCGGCAGAACCTGACGGGCAAATGATATTCATAAGAAAACACATACCGCAATATTTTGTGAAGCTATAGACTAATGAAAAAATTTATGATATAATTTTATTAAAACAGCGAATCAACCATATTTTTCTGCAACTAATAGGGTGAAAACAGCCGATGACGGCAGAAAGGAGGAACCTCTATGATCG
>JAZQXS010000314.1:0-3302 GCA_045633025.1 Eubacteriales bacterium
CAACTGTGCATTTGCGCATATATCGCTCCAACGTAGAGCAACAGCGGGATTTCTGCAGCGGCTATTGGGTCAACGTACCATTTCAAGAGACTGAAACGCGCAAGTACCACTACGATGATTGGAGTTACCAGGAATAATTGACCGTATGCCACGGCCACTATCCCGCCAAGCCCCGATGTAAACCGGAAGGCCAGCGTTGAGACGATCAGGACCCCCACGTAGAAAAGCAAGCCAAGCACATAATATCCCACATGGAATAGCGGCATCAAGATCTTCTTTCGCATAAAATTCCTCCTTTGTCAACTGTCAACTTTAAACCCATTATATCATAAAAACCCCGAAATGTAAATAGGCCGGTTCAATTTTTCACAAATTGAACCGACCTTCAAAAACGGGAGGGACACCCCGCTATCTTGTATCTTAGTATCTCTGTATCTTTGTATCTTCTTTAGTGGTTTCTCTGATTCAGCAAGCCATGCTTGATGTCCCACAGCTTCTGGGACAGGTCAACGTAGTAGTTGTGAGGATTGGTAAATCTCCGCACTTCCTCCCACATGCCGTCCCGCTCCTGCTTGCAGTGCTCGCGGATCTCCTCCAGGGTGGGCAGGTCATAGACCAGCTCGCCGCCCTTGAAGATGGGCACCAGTAGCTCGGTGGCGGTAAAGTTGGTGAGAGTCTTGCGCTTCCAGGTGTTCTGGGGATCGAAGATCTCCAAAGGCTGGGTATCGTCGATGACCTCGTCGTACAGGCAGAGCAGATCGGCCTCGGCCTTGCCGGTGTCGCGGCCGCGGAGGCGGTAGACCTTCTTGAAGTGGGGGGTCGTGATCTTGCCCACGTTCTCGCTGATCTTAATCTTGGGCTTGATGGTGCCGTCGGGATTCTCCACGGCGCAGAGCTTATAGACACCGCCGAACACGGGATCGCTCTTGGCGGTGATGAGGCGCTCACCCACGCCGAAGGCACCCACCTCGGCGCCCTGACGGATCAGCTCGCGGATGATGTACTCATCCAGAGAGTTGGAGACCACGATCTTACAATCGAACCAGCCCGCCTCGTCCAGCATTCTGCGGATCTTCTTGGTCAAGTAGGCAATATCGCCCGAGTCCAGACGGACGGCGCACTTGGTGATACCCAAGGGCTTGAGAACCTCGTTGAAGGCTTGGATCGCGTGGGGCACGCCGGATTCCAGTACGTTATAGGTGTCCACCAGCAGGGTGGCGTTGTTGGGGTAAAGGGTGCAGTAATTGCGGAAGGCGGTCAGCTCGTCGTCGAACATCTGAACCCAGGAGTGAGCCATGGTGCCCGAGGCGGGAACGCCGTAGATCTCGTCGGTAATGGTGCAGGCGGTGTTATTGATGCCTCCGATATAGGCGGCACGCGCGCCGAGAATGGCGGCGTCAGCGCCCTGGGCGCGGCGGGAGCCGAACTCCGAAATGGCTCGTCCCTTGGCGGCGCGCGCCAGACGGGAGGCCTTGGTGGCGATGAGGGATTCATGGTTGATGACCATGAGGATATAGGTCTCGATGAACTGCGCCTGAATGGTGGGGGCGCGAACGATCATGAGAGGCTCGCCGGGGAACACGTAGGTACCCTCGGGCACCGCCCAAATGTCGCCCGTGAAGCGGAAATTGCGAAGATAATCCAAAAAGCCCTCGTCAAAGAGGTTCTTTCCGCGCAGGTACGCGATATCGTCCTCATCAAAATGAAGATTCTGAATATACTCCACGATCTGCTCAAGTCCCGCCACAACGGCAAATCCGCCCTCGTCGGGGTTCTTGCGGTAAAACACATCAAAATACACGACCTGGTCGGCCAGGCCGGTCTTATAGTAACCGTTCGCCATGGTGAGCTCATAGAAATCACAGAGCATGGTCAGATTACGGGAAATGTCTTTCATAAGGCTGTGCGCTCCTTTCGATTCAGGTATGACTCCATGTATATATCTTTGAATGATACCCCTTTATTATACTCCTTTTTTCGCCGTCTGTCAAGGGAATCGGAAAGATTCCTCCCCGCTTCCCAAAATTTCGCGGTTTTGGTGTATATACACATGAATACAGGAGCTAATTTTGTGCGGTATTACAGCAACTCCGCGCCCGTTTTAGCGGATCCGTCTCGCCTCGGTGTAAAAGCGCTTATCCTCGGCGTGCCCCATGGAGAAGGTCTTACGGGGCAGAGCGCCATCCGAAATGACGGTGGAGAACAGCTCCTCCTTGGCCATTCCCTCAAACAGGAATGCAACCGCGTCGGCGCGGCCGTCGGTCAGCGCGCGGACAGTATCCTCACCGTGGATGTAGTCAACCGAAGCTCCGGCAGGCGCGGTCTTCAGGTAGTCATCCAGGAAATCCTGTACGGTACCCACAGGCAGCGCGGCCACGGGCGAAGGGATCGCCGTCTCACCGGTACGGCCGTCGGCGTACCACTCCACCCGCTGGGGAGCCGCATTCCCATGAAGCTGCGCCGCATACGCGCCAAAGGCGGACACAAGCTCGTCGGGATCCACCCCAAAGACGACACGGTAGATGGGCTCGAATTGCAGAGAATCGTCATAGAGATTGACGACCTCACAGAGCGCGTAGCGGGCGGGGTGGTTCATAGCGGCCTCATCGCCGATTTCGGCGCGGATCTCCTCAAAACAGGTCTTGGCCGCGGCCAAGGAGTGGTTTCCGTCACCCACCGCAAAGAGCAGAGGCGCAAGGTCGGCATCGCCGTACCGCTCGGCCATAGCCGACGGGGTCATCAGCGCCGCGAGGGCGCCCTCTACCGCCAGCATATCGACATCGGTGAGGAAATATCCCTTGATGTGTCCGCCGCCCTGCATGAGCTCGTGGTCGTAGGCCACGGGCAGAGCTTCCCTTCTTTCAGCCAGAGGCTCCACCACCGTTTTGCGGCGATCGTCAATCAGCATCATGACATGGGGGAGTTCGATGGGCGCATCGCGGCGGATGGTGGTGCGGGCGGGGATACGCTCGGCCACGGTAGCCTCGGTGGCACGGATAAGCGACTGTGCGCCGCGGCGGTAATCGTAGGCCGTCAGATCCACCATACCCACAAGTCCCCAGCGGGTCTCCCCGCTCCCCAGGGTGCGCTCCACCAGGATCATGGCATTCGGGTGCTCAACCAGCACCGAACGCAGATACTCGTCCATGGCGGCCAGCACAGCGGGCTTACGGGTGTCCGTCTCGGACAGGTAGACCTCGGGCAGGATGAGGCGGAGGGTGGAGGGCGCGTCCGCTACCAGCGCGTCAGCGGCCTCCCAGTAATCGGGTTGGGAGGTATACTGGTCGCAAGCAACGCAAGAC
>JAZQXS010000315.1:0-2698 GCA_045633025.1 Eubacteriales bacterium
TGGAGACCTCCCAAAGCGAGCTCATGGGGATCATCGGCCGTCTGGAGGGGGAGATGGAATCCTCCTTCGTAACCGCCTTCAACGACATCAACGAGCACTTCGGGGAGACCTTCTCCGAGCTGTTCGGAGGCGGCTCGGCTGAGCTGTCCCTCACCGACCCCGAAAATATCCTGGAGAGCGGCATTGAGATCAAGGCCGCCCCTCCCGGAAAGATCATCAAGAGCCTCATGCAGCTCTCGGGCGGCGAGCAGGCCTTCATCGGCGTGGCGTTGTTCTTCGCCATCCTGAAGGTGAATCCCACCCCCTTCTGCATCCTGGACGAGATCGAGGCCGCGCTGGACGAGGTCAACGTGGAGCGTCTCGCCCAATACATCAAACGCTATTCCGACGAGACCCAGTTCATCATGATCACTCACCGCCGCGGAACCATGGCCGCCGCCACCCGCCTGTACGGCGTGACCATGCCCGAGCGGGGCATTTCCAAGGTGCTGACGCTGGACGTCGGAGATATTTCCAAGAATAAGGAGAATGACTGGAATGGCCTTTTTAACTAAATTATTCGGTAAAAAGAAGGACAACGCCCCTGACCCCGCGGCGTTGAACGAGGAAGAAGAGGGGCTGACCCCGGAGGAGGAGGCCGCCGCTGAGGCCGCCGAGGCGGCGTGGCTGCGCGGGGAGACCGCGGAGACCGCGGAAACCGCCGAGACCGCCGAGACCGCCGAGACCGCCGAGGATGTATCCGAGGCTGTCGCCGAGGAAGTAGACGAAGAAGTTGCCGAGGAAGTCGTCGAAGAGATCGTCGAAGAAGTCGCCGAAGAGATCGCCGAAGAGATCGTCGAGGCACCCGTCAGGGAGGTCATCGAGGAACCCGTCGAGGAAGTTGCCGCGACCGCCGAGCCCGAGGAGGACACGACCACCAAAAAGTCCTTCTGGGGCAGACTAAAATCCGGTTTGACCAAGACCCGCAACGCTCTGTTCTCTCCCGTGGACAACCTGCTCAAGTCCTTCACAAAGGTGGACGAGGATCTGCTGGAGGAGCTGGAGGAAATTCTGATCTCGGCGGACGTGGGCTTTACCGCGACCGAGGAGATCATGGACGAGCTCCGCGAGCGCATCAAGGACGGCCGACTCAAGGAGAAGGAGCAGGTCATGGGCGCTCTGCGCGAGATCATGACCGACATGATTGGCGAGAGCGAGCCCTTGCGCCTGACCACTACCCCCAGCGTTCTGCTGGTCATCGGTGTCAACGGCGCGGGTAAGACCACCTCCATCGGTAAGATCTCCAAGCGCCTCCGCCTGCAAGGCAAGACGGTGGTAGTAGCCGCCGCCGATACCTTCCGCGCCGCCGCCATCGACCAGCTCGCCGTTTGGTGCGAGCGGGCGCAGGTGGATATGGTGAAGCAGAGCGAGGGAAGCGACCCCGCCGCCGTGGTGTTTGACGCTATCGCCGTGGCCAAGAAGAAGCAGGCCGACGTGCTCATCATTGATACCGCAGGACGCTTGCAGAACAAGAAGAACCTCATGAACGAGCTGGCCAAGATCGACCGCGTCATCGACCGCGAGCTCCCCGGCGCCTCCCGCGAGACTCTGCTGGTGCTGGACGCTACCACGGGTCAGAACGCCGTTTCCCAGGCCAAGGAGTTCAGCAACGCCGCCAAGATCACGGGTATCACCCTCAACAAGCTGGACGGCACCGCCAAGGGCGGTATCGTCATCTCCATCAAGCGCGAGCTGGGCATCCCCGTCAAGTTCATCGGTGTCGGCGAGAAGATCGACGATATGCAGGAGTTTGACGCCGAGGACTTCGTGAAGGCTTTGTTTGGGGAATGATGGAGAACGCAAGGGCTCTGCCCTTGACCCGGTTAAGGGACTTTTGAAAAAGTCCCTTAACAATCCCCAAAACCTTTAATAAGGAATATTGATTATGAAACTGATTTTGGCTTCCCGCAACAAGAAAAAGATCCGTGAGATGGAGGCGCTTCTCGCCAAGTACGTCGATGATGTCCGCATCCTCTCGCTGGACGACATCGGCTTTGAGGGCGACATCGAGGAGGACGGCGTTACCTTTGAGGAAAACGCCCTCATCAAGGCGAGCGCCGCCATGGAGGCGGCGAAAAGCCGAATCGCGGCCATATCCGACGATCAAATCGCCGCTATTGCGGACGATTCCGGTCTTGCCGTCGATGCGCTGAACGGCGCGCCCGGTGTCTACTCTGCCCGCTACGCGGGGGAGCATGGCGACGATGCCGCCAATAACGCCCTGCTCATTAAGAATTTGGCCGATGTGCCCGCCTGCGAGCGCACCGCACGCTTCGTCTGCTGTATCGCTTGCGTGTTCCCCGACGGCACCTCCTTTACGGTGCGTGGCGAGACCGAGGGCACCATCATCGACGACGCCCGCGGGGACGGCGGCTTCGGCTACGATCCCTATTTCTACTATGCCCCCTTCGGCAAGACCTTTGCCGAGCTTACCGCCGACCAAAAGAACGCCATCAGCCACCGCGGAAAAGCTGTGGCGAAGCTGGCGGAGAAATTGAAAAACATTTGATCATCCCGCATTCTCAAATATTTTTTGAGGATTCCCAAGAAACTTTTTTCAAAAAGTTCCTTGGGTGGGGGATGGGGCAAAGCCCCGTAAAAAAGGAGAAAAACCAATGAACAACGAAAGAATCTACCCTGCCGCGCCGGTGCTGACCTC
>JAZQXS010000316.1:0-15584 GCA_045633025.1 Eubacteriales bacterium
CGGAATCTTTTCCGTTTGCCCACGGAGTGGGCGCTTCACGAAAATCCCTTCGCGTAGGGTGAACTACGCGCGCGGAATTTTGTTTCATCTGACGAAAAATCTTCTCGCCGCTTTTCATGCACTGAATATTTAGAGATCCCCTAAAGCTATTTTATACCAATCCTTGATCCAAAACATTGCATAGAAGAGCGTGCCTCCCGGCGTCCGCCAGGCAAGCCTGTTCGGTATGAGGATTCGTATTATAGAGCTCAATGTCCGACTTCCGGGCATTCCGGACATGTCGTCAAAAACAGCCTGCGGAACAGACGAAAACGTCTGTTCCGCAGGCTGTTTTACATTGAGTCCATATGATTCAGTCGATCCGTCCTGTTGCGTATCCGATGTACTCCGCGCCGTTATTCCGACCGTTGTACCACAGGCGGTAGGAGCCGTCCTCTGCGCGGACAACGGTAGGCTTGTAGCAGGAGCATTCGTCCCAGGTTCCGGGTGTGGGCGTAACCAAGGGATTCTCCGGAACCCGCTCCCAGCCCGTAATGCCGTCCTTGGAGCGAGCGGCGCAGACGCAGGCGGTATGGATATCCCGATAGCCGATGTAGAACATCAAATACCCATCCTCGTCGCGCAAAACGTCGCAGGCGCCGATGCGGTTCTGCTCGTACTCCTTGGCGGGATTGCTGGCAAAAATGGGATTGCGGCTGTCCTTGACCCAATGGATGCCATCCTCCGACTCGGCGTAGCAGATGACGTTGGGCTCATAGGTCTCTCCCGCCGCATACCACATGCGGAATCGACCGTTCTCATACATAACGAAAGGATTCATCACCGATGCCCCCTCAAAGTCTGCCTCGGGGATCATGACCGGCTCTCTGAGACAGCGCTCAAAGTGAATTCCATCCTTTGAGCGAGCCAGACCGATCTTGGAGAATCCGCCCCGCTCGTCCCACCACTGGCCGGTGTACCACATCAAGTACCCGTCGCCCTTGGGATCGGGGATAACGCAGTTGCGGTTGAGATTATTCTCCCACTCGTTGGCGTCCTCGAGATCCAGCGTGATCACGGGCTCATCCCAATGAATGCCGTCATCCGAGAAGGTCACGGCCAAGGCCATCTTAGGCCGCCAGGAAAAGTCCATGCGTAAACGGCCGTCTGCCTGTCTGCGAACGTAGGCGTCGAACACAGTACCGATCGCAGTGCTACCGAATACGGGGGTAGGATATTTTTCAAAAGAACAGGGAAACATGTTATTATCCTCCTAAAATATTTTGTTAAACCTTGCGCTTTACAGTTGAATGGTGGTCTCGATTCTTTGGGACGCGGGCAGACAAGCCTTTTCTCGACCGTCCACAACGACCCGCAAGCCCTCGGACTTGTTCCAAAAGATATCCACGCTATGCCCATGATAGGGAATCCCTTCAGCCGTGAAGAAATCCAGCGAGGTACCCAACGGGCGGATGACCAGCTCATTGTCCTCGGCGGGGCGGATGCCGCAGAGTCCCGTCATGACCAGATCAATGAAGGTCGAATGGTTATAGTGGCGGCCGCGATCCTTCAGTTGGTAGGATTCGAGTTGACGCAGCTTCTCGCGAGCTAACCAGATGCCCGTATCGGGGTGCATATTCTCGTCCAGCCAAGGCGTTCCGTCGGTATCCCGGTGAGAAGCGGAATATTGGAGAAGAAGAGTCATGAAATCCTCGGCCGTAATGACAGGGTTTTCGGCGGTGTTTACATACTCGATCACGGCGGTCAGAGTCTGGGCAGTGGCGAAAGGCCACACAGGACCGTTCCAAAGACAACTGTGCTCATGGTACTTCATGTAGTCAGGATGCCCCGCATCCGCAGTTCGCAGACCATACTTGCCCAGGAAACAAGCCGGATCCAAAAGATGGCGGAAGCAACCGTCCCTTCCATCGTCTGCCAGACCGTACATCCACGGGATGTAGCCCACCTGCTCACGAACATTCTGCCGCGCGCCATCCTCCGAAACAGCGCCGAACATTCCGATCTCGGGGTTCCACAGATGGGTGTTGATGAGACCGCGCAGAACGTCAGCCTCGGTCTTGTAAGCGCGAGCCCTCTCCGTATCCCCCGTTCGTTCGGCGATACGAGCAAGCGCATATGTATCGGCGGCCATGTAAGAATTGATGGTCGGACGCAAGCCATCCCCCGAGATAGAGAATTCCATACCGTCCCGGTCACAGAGCTGGGTATAGAGTCCACACGCGGTTTTGTGGTCATCCCACGCTCTGTGAATCTCACACAGCTTGGGGTAAAGCTCGCTTGCCACAGAGGGATCGCCCGTAACCTTCTCCAAGGCCAGAACACTGTCTGCCAAGGGGAAGCTGTATAGGCGGGGATTTCCCTCGGTACACCAGAATCGGGCGTATTCGACCAGCGGCAGGGGATCGCTCAACCATCGGCCATCGCGGAAATGGTGCGCAGCGGCGCAGCTTATGGTGTTGTAGATGCCCGACCACGGAACATCGGGCAGAAACTCTGTGATAACGTACCCCGTGGGGGTCTCCTTGATATGACGCCCATAGAGCTCACAGCGATATTGGTAGGTGATATTCAATTCGGGATCAGATGAAACGAATGTAGGAAATTGAAGATTCATAGAAAATATACCCTCCTATCGGAAACAGGGGTCTCTCGATTCCCTTAAAAACGGATTTAATAAAAATGTTGAAATTTACCAAACAATATGGTATAATAGAATCAGAAGAGGATCCGCCTCTATCATCGGCAAGCAAATTTCATCCTTTACAAGTATAACATAAAAATGGAAAAAAAGCAATACAAAATACAAAAAAACCGATATACATTTCTGACGTAGAAGCCCGTCCGCCCAAAAGGAAGTAGTTTATGAAAGCCAACAGTAAAAAGACCACGTTTCTTGAACATGCATACGATGTCATCCGTCCCCTGCTTATAGCGCCCGAGCAATTTCGGCCATTAATCTCCCCACCATCAACGGCGTGGATCAAGCTCCTGGACAGCAGTTTTCGGACAGGCGCGCCGAATTTGATGAGTCAAGCGGCAAGCTGACCCTGGATCTGACCGCCGCCTATCCCACAGAGGCCGGTCTGACCGAGTACATCCGAAGCGCATGTATTGAGGACGGCCGCGCGGTGGTCTGCGACGCATTGACATCCGCGCAGGATGGGACAGTTACCTTTAATCTGCTTTGTAACTGCGAGCCTGTATTCACAGGCTTAGGTCAATGCATGGTACACGGAAAAGCCGTACACTATGACCCCGCGCTGGCGGTCACGGTGGACAGCCCGGACTGCTCTGAGCCGGAGGTTCGCAATATCCCCGAAAGCTGGGATTGCGACAGGCTGTACAGGATCCGTATGACAGCCCCCCTCAAGGCAGGGGAGACGCGAGTCTTTCGCATAGAAGTCTGCCGCTAAAGGCAAGAAAGGTACAGGGTAGTAACCATGAAAGAAAACGGCTATGAGCTTGGCTTGGTGTCCGTCTCCTTCCGCCCCCATACGCCGCAGGAGATTCTGGAGGCTGTACAAAAAGCCGGTCTGACCTGCATCGAGTGGGGAAGCGACGTCCACGCCCCCTGTCGGGACACAGAAAAGCTTCGGCAGATCGCGGCTCTGCAAAGGGAATACGGCATCATCTGCTCATCCTACGGGACCTATTTTCGTTTGGGGCAGACCTCCGTGGAGGAGCTGACCGACTATATTGCCGCCGCGAAAATATTGGGGACGAATCGACTTCGCCTGTGGTGCGGTGTCAAGAACGGCGCGGATATGACGGAGGATGAAAGGGAAGCACTGCTGGAAGAATGCCGCAGGGCCGCCGCGATTGCCGATGAGCATGACGTGATCTTCTGTATGGAAAACCACCACGGCACCTTGACCGAGCGCATGGAGGATTCCTTGATGTTGATGCGCGAGATCAACTCTCCCCATTTCCGTCTGTACTGGCAACCCTTCCAATGGCTGGAGGCCGAGGAGAATTTACAGATTGCCCAAAGCCTGGCTCCCTACGCGGAAGCGGTTCACGTGTTCCAATGGAAGAGTCCCAAGCTTACCCCGCGGCGTTTTTCCTTGTACGAGGGTATGGACGAATGGCGCGCCTACCTGGAGGCCATCCCCGCGCCGCGAACGCTGCTTCTGGAATTCATGCCGGATGACCGACTCGCCACCCTACCCACCGAGGCGGAAGCCTTGAAAGCAATCATCGGAGGTTTGCTATGAAAACGATATTCCTGTGCGACAACGCCTGCAACATAGAGCGGGTCTATGACGAGGCGGTTCAAGCTCATCTGCAAGCGCTGACCGACGTGGAAAGCATCAGCTATACAAAAGCGGATATTCTGGCTCATCCCGCCCGTTTTTCCGAGGTTGAGATCGCATTCTCAACCTGGGGAATGCCCGCCTTCTCGGAGGCAGAGATCCAAAGCTGTCTCCCCAACCTCAAATGCGTTTTCTACGCCGCCGGTTCAGTGCAATCCTTCGCCCGTCCCTTTCTGAACTGCGGGGTCAAGGTCTTCAGCGCATGGGCGGCCAACGCCGTCCCTGTGGCCGAATATACGGTCGCCCAGATCATTTTGGCCAACAAAGGCTTCTTTGCCCATACCCGTTTGCTGGGTGAGAAGCGTCTGGAGGAAGCGTATAAACGTATGGCGTTCTGCATCGGAACCTTCCACACCAAGGTGGGGCTGATCGGGTGCGGCATGATCGGCTCTCTGGTGGCCGAGATGCTGAAGGGCTACGACGTAGAGGTCTTGGCCTTCGATCCCTTCCTGTCGGAAGAAAAAGCCCGGGAGCTCGGAGTGACGCTCTGCTCTTTGGACGAGCTGTTCTCGTCTTGCAGCGTGGTGTCCAATCACCTGGCCAACAACGCGGAGACCCGCGGTATGCTCGGATATCGGCATTTCGCCGCCATGCTCCCTTACGCCACCTTCCTCAACACAGGACGGGGCGCCCAGGTTGTCGAGGACGAGCTTGCGCAGGTTCTCGCCGATCGCCCCGATCTGACCGCGGTTCTGGACGTAACCGACCCCGAGCCCTCCCCCACAGATCACCCCTTCTACACCCTCCCCAACTGCTTCCTGACCCCCCATATTGCGGGAAGCCTTGGCGGCGAGGTGGTTCGCATGGCCGAATATATGGTACAGGAATACGTCCGTTACACGGCGGGAACCCCTTGTCGGTACGAGGTAAGCCTGAAAATGCTGGAAACTATGGCGTGAGGCCTAAGTTACCCCGAAAAACGCACAAATTTAGGAAACGGAGCGAAAACAAACTATGGAGAAGGAAAATCAATATCGGATATATACCATCCCCTGCGACGCCAAGCGGCTGATCCTCGTGACGGACATCCACCATTGTAACAGTGATTGGTACGGAGAAACCAGCGACGCGAGAATGTCGCTGTTATGCCGATCCATGCAAGACGAGTATGCGAGGAAGGCGTACGACGCGATTCTTTCGCTGGGGGATTATTCTCTGGATTTTTGGGCATGGAACGAGGGCGGTTCGTATCTGTGGGATCCCCCGGTCAGCAATACCGAGGACTTTGTGAAGCGCTACGTCCCGCAAATGCCGACAGATTTTTACATGATCCCCGGCAATCACGAGCAATACAGCGAGGAGACATGGGAGACGATCACCGGTATGCCCCGAGAGTACGTCATCGTATACGGAGAATACGTGTTCGTCATGCTGGATACCTTCGCCGGAGAACTGGATCCCATCGTAAACCACGATGGCTGTTACACAGGCATCAATACCGCGCTCTTGTCGGAGGTACTCAAGGATCACCCCGACAAAAAGATCGTCCTGTGCGCCCATGATCTCTACGTCCACAAGGAAAGCGAGGAGGCGCGCGCGTTGATTTTGGAAAATCCCAACATCATCTGCGCGTTTACGGGACACAGACATACGGACAATACCTTGATCCTGCCGGATTTCTGGAGATGTCTGCCGGTGTTCTACTGCGGAGATTTTTCCTACCACGACGGCAGCAGGAAGGATAAGAACTGGGGGTATCGGGTGCTGGATCTTACCCACGCCGCCCTGTCCACCGAGTATGTCCGAGTCTGAGCCGGAATCTTTTTTGTGAGAGGGACTGTTTTAAACCTTAATTTGATACTACTCCTCGATCAAAATCTTAAAAGCGAATCCGTTCTTGCGTTTTCCAAATAACCCAGTGGGTAGGGACCCACGGTGCAAGCCAAAATCTCCCTCTCAAACAGCAATTCGAAACACAAAATAGTATGTGTTGAAGGTTTTGAGGATTCTTAAGGGACTTTTTCAAAAGTCCCTTAAGCCGCCGGAGGCACGCTCTCCTATTCAATGTTTTTATCAAGGATTGGTATGAGACAGTCCCTTTTTACGATCGGTTCGCATACGGGGAGTCTCTTGCGCGCAAGGCATGAGAATAAAAACATTTTTTTGAAAAAATATTCAAAAAGCTCTTGACATTTCGGCAAAGTAGGTGTATAATACATCACATCGAGATCACAAAGGAGGAGTCAGCTATGACCGTGTGTAATTGCTTTTATTACTTTTACTACTTTACTCAGGGCTGCCCGTCTTTTGTGAAATCCGAGATGTAACGATTTTTCGGAAATCAAAATACGGACAGTCCGCATCCGCTATGCCTGGGTTTGAAAGGCATATTGGGAATGCGGATTTTTCTATTCAGAGCTTCATGGGAGCAGAGGGAGCCTCTGTGAAACAAGAATAATCGGAAAGGCGAAAAATCATGACTTACAATCCGTTTTTTTACTACTTTTATTGCTTTATCAAGGGCTGCCCGCAGTAGAATTCAGGAGATATAGCTATTTCCTTGAATGATATCATACGGACAGTCCGCATTCGCCATGCTCTTTCGGGCATTTCGAAACGCGGGCTGTTTATTTTCCAAGCAAACCAAGCAATCAAATTTTATCTGAAACGAGGTATAGAACCATGCAAATGAATTTCCACAGAAAGCTCCCCATTCCTCAGGAGGTCAAGAAAGAATACCCGCTGACCGAGCGTATGGAGCAGGTCAAGGCCGCCCGCGACGAAAGCATCCGCGCTGTATTCGACGGCCGCTCGGACAAGTTCATTCTGGTCATCGGCCCCTGTTCTGCCGACCACAGCGAGCCCGTTCTTGAATATATATCCAGACTCCGTAGAATCGAAGAGCAGGTTTCCGACAAGATCATCATTGTCCCCCGCATCTACACCAACAAGCCGAGAACCACCGGCCAGGGCTACAAGGGTATGCTCCACCAGCCCGATCCCGATGCCAAGCCCGATATGTACAAGGGCATCGTGGCGATTCGCGAGCTTCACCTGGCCGCTCTGCGTGATTACGATTTTTCCTGCGCAGACGAGATGCTCTACCCCGAAAACTACCGTTACCTCTCCGATCTGCTCTCCTACGTCGCAGTCGGCGCCCGTTCGGTCGAAAATCAGCAGCACAGACTGACCGCGAGCGGTATCGGCGCTCCCGTCGGTATGAAGAACCCCACAGGCGGTGATCTCAGCGTCATGATGAACTCCATCGTAGCCGCGCAGTCCAGCCACACGTTCATCTACCGCGGATGGGAGGTTACCAGCGAAGGCAATGCCTACGCGCACGCCATTCTGCGCGGCTACGTGGACTACGCAGGGAAGAGCGTTTCCAACTACCACTACGAGGATCTGCTCCGCGTCAAGGAGCTTTATGAGAAGTCCAATCTTGTCAATCCCTCGGTCATTGTCGATACCAACCACAACAACTCGGGTAAGAAATATCTGGAGCAGGTGCGTATCGCCAAAGATATCGTACACAGCCGCAACCAGAACGGCGACATCAAGCAGCTCGTCAAGGGTCTTATGATCGAAAGCTACCTGGAGGACGGCGCGCAGAGTGTCGGCGAGCACGTTTTCGGCAAGTCGATCACAGACCCCTGCCTCGGTTGGGAAAAGACCGAAAGATTGATTTTCGACCTGGCTGAGAAGCTCTGATCGACGGATAAGCGCTATGTCAAATAAACTGGAAGAAGCAAGAAAGATCATCAATGAAGTAGACGCGCAGATGGCCGAGCTGTTCGTGAAGCGAATGAGAGCCGCCGAAATGGTCTGCGCGCATAAGATGGAGTTCGGTCTGCCCATCCTCGATCAAAAGAGAGAGGACGCCGTTATCGAAAAAAACTCCGCGCTTGTGGATGATGATGTTTTAAAAGGGTATTATATCGATTATCTGAAGCACATGATGTCGGTGTCCCGCGCCTATCAGTACCGTATACAGAACGGACTGAAGGTGGCGTACAGCGGCGTGGAGGGCGCATTTGCCCATATCGCCGCAGGCAGAATCTTTCCCGAGGGGACTCGGGTCTCGTACAGCGATTTCAAAGCGGCTTACGACTCGGTGGTCAAAGGGGAGAGCGACGTAGCGGTGCTTCCCATTGAGAACAGCTACGCAGGAGAGGTCGGCCAAACCATGGATCTGATCTTCTCCGGAAGTCTGTTTATCAACGGTATCTACGAGCTGGAGATCCATCAAAATCTGCTCGGTGTCCCCGGAGCGACCGTAGACGATATCCGAAAGGTAACGAGCCATCCGCAAGCGCTCAGCCAATGCCACGATTACATCAAGCTGCGCGGATTTGAAACCGAGGAGGCGACGAATACGGCGCTGGCCGCCAAAATGGTCGCCGAGGCAGAGGACAAGTCGCTCGGCGCGATCGCAAGCGTGGAAACGGCAGACATTTACGGTCTCAAGGTGATCGAGGCGAACATCAACAAAAGCGGCGAGAACACCACGCGCTTCGTCGTGCTCTCCAAGGTAAAGGCCGCTTCACCGTCTCTGACAAGTACGGTTCTGATGTTTACCGTACAGCATGAAGCCGGCTCGCTGGCCAATGCCATCGCCATCATCGGACAGTACGGCTACAATATGACGGCGCTCCGCAGCCGTCCTATGAAAAAGCATTCCTGGCAGTACTATTTCTACGTAGAGATCGATGGTACGATCGACACCGAGAACGGCATAAATATGATAGAGGAGCTGGGGGAGGTGTGTGATCAGCTCAAGGTAGCGGGAACCTTCGCTCCGCACACAGAAATATAAGGGGAAACAAATGACGATTCATATGAATTTAGGCGCGGCAGGGTACGATATTGTCGTCGAGCGCGGCATCCTTGCCGCCGCAAGCCAACACCTGCCTTTGAACAGACGAGTCCTTGTGGTGACCGATTCGGGGGTTCCCGCAGAGTACGCGAAAACGATTGCCGATCAATGTAAAAACGGCGTCATCTGCACCATAGAGCAAGGAGAAGCCTCCAAGAGTCTGGACGGCTTCGGAATGCTTCTTCAAACCATGCTCGACCACGAATTTTCAAGAAAGGATTGCGTGGTGGCTGTTGGCGGCGGTGTGGTTGGCGACCTTGCGGGCTTTGCCGCATCGGCGTATATGCGCGGGATCGACTTCTACAATATCCCTACCACCCTCTTGTCACAGATCGATTCCTCCATCGGCGGCAAGACCGCTATCAATTTCGGCGGCGTCAAAAATATCGTCGGCGCATTCTACCAACCCAAAAAGGTGCTGGTCGATCCGGATCTTTTAAAAACCCTGCCCCCGAGGCAAATTTCCAACGGGTTGGCCGAGGCTGTCAAAATGGCGCTGACCTCAGATAAGGAATTGTTTGACATCTTTGAAACCAAGGATATAGCAAGCCATATGGACGAGATCATCATTCGTTCTCTCCATATCAAAAAAGATGTTGTGGAGCAGGACGAAAGGGAAGCAGGGCTTCGCAAAATTCTCAACTTCGGGCATACGGTCGGACACGGGATCGAGAGCAGCGAGGGCATGAGTGAGCTCTACCACGGCGAATGTGTCGCGCTGGGTATGATCCCCATGTGCGGAGAGACCATTCGGCCGCGCGTCATTGCTGTTTTGAAGAAATGCAACCTCTACCGTACGCTTGCATACGATTGGGAAAAGATCGCGGAGGCGGCTTTCCACGATAAAAAAGCCGATGGTCAGGCCGTCACGGTAACCACGGTGAGCGAGGTCGGAAGCTTTGAAATGAAAAACATGCCCTGCCTCGACGTGATCGCAACGGCAAAGCATGTTTTGGAAGGATTGGAAGCATGAAGAACACGTTTGGAAGCAGTGTGTCGGTCACTCTGTTCGGAGAAAGCCACGGAGAATACATCGGCGCGGTCATAGATGGGCTTGCCCCCGGCATTCATATCGATCATGAGTATATCGCGCATATGCTCACCCTTCGCCGCCCTGACGGGAAAATATCTACCCCCAGAAAGGAAAAGGACGAGTACCGAATCGTCAGTGGCGTCACGGACAACACGACCACGGGAACGCCGATCACCATTCTCATCCCCAACGAGAACGTAAAAAGCGGTGATTACTCGCAAATGAGAACAGTTGCCCGCCCCTCCCATGCGGACTACACAGCAGAATGTAAATATCATGGCTACCAGGATTCCCGCGGAGGAGGACACTTCAGCGGCCGAATCACGGCCGCGCTCGTCGCCGCAGGGGCAATCTGCAAGTATGCCTTGGAGCAGAAGGGGATATACGTCGGAACCCACGTAAAAAAATGCGCCGGTATTTCGGACAGAGAGTTCGGAGATCTGAAAGAGGACATCCAAGAGCTCTGTGGGAAGTCATTTGCGGTTCTGGATGAGGATGCAGGAGAGAGGATGCGGGAGGCCATTCTTGCGGCCGCCGCCGAGGGTGACAGCGTGGGCGGCGTTCTGGAAACCGCGATCATCGGAATGCCCGACGGCGTAGGGGAGCCATGGTTTGACACGGTAGAAAGTATGCTCGCGCACATGATGTTCTCCATTCCCGCCGTAAAAGGAATTGAATTCGGCGCAGGCTTCGCTATTTCGGATATGAGAGGAAGCGAAGCAAACGATCCGATGCAAATGGAGAACGGACGCGTGGTTACCGCCACCAACAACAACGGAGGAATCAACGGCGGTATTACAAACGGTATGCCCATCCTGTTCCGTACCGCGCTCAAGCCTACGCCAACCATTTTCAAGCCCCAGCACACGATAGACTTCAAGACTATGGCCGATGCGGTACTGGAGCCCAAGGGCAGACACGATCCCGCCATTGTGCACAGAGCCAGAGTGGTACAGGACGCGGCGTCCGCAATCGTTCTGTGCGACGCGCTCGCTATGCGGTTCGGAACAGACTTTCTGAAAGAAACGGAAGCAGGGAACGAAACATGAAAAAATACGGTTGCATCGGAAAGAAGCTGACACACAGCTTTTCCAAGGAGATCCACGCGCGGCTGGCTGACTACGCCTATGAGCTGATCGAGCTGAGCGAGGAGGATATACAGCCCTTCTTTGAAAAGAAGGATTTTGAAGCCATCAACGTAACCATTCCATACAAGCAGACCGTGATTCCGTATTTGGATTGGGTAAGCGATATTGCCCTGCGAATCGGCGCGGTCAACACCATCGTCAATCGTGACGGTAAGCTCTGCGGATACAATACCGACTATTACGGCATGAAGGCTCTGATCGAACGGGTGGGCATAGATCTGCAAGGGAAAAAGGTGCTGGTGCTCGGAACGGGCGGAACGAGCAGAACGGCGCGCGTAGTTGCGGCCGATATGGGCGCGTCCGAGATTCTGACGGTCA
Source organism: Eubacteriales bacterium (assembly GCA_045633025.1). Classification (GTDB taxonomy): domain Bacteria; phylum Bacillota; class Clostridia; order Oscillospirales; family CAG-272; genus CAMEON01. Next base: position 11,629 of record JAZQXS010000316.1, read on the forward strand.
GCCGAAAAAAAGGCGCGGATTCGATCACCTACGAGGAGGCCGTAACCCTCCACAAAGATGCAGAAATCATCATCAACACCACGCCCTCGGGTATGTATCCCGATTGCGAATCAAAGCCCATCGATATCTCCGCCTTTGATCGTGTGGAGGGCGTGATCGACGCGGTGTATAACCCCCTGCGCACAAACCTCGTGCTGGATGCCCGGGAGAGAGGAATCAAAGCCGAGGGAGGCTTATACATGCTGGTGATGCAGGCGGTCGTAGCGGTTGAGAAATTCCTGGACAAAGAAATTTCCAAAGATATTGCCGACCGCGTATTCGCATCGATCCTTGCGGCCAAGGAAAGCATCGTTCTCACGGGAATGCCCGGAAGCGGAAAAAGCACGGTTGGACGGCTGATCCGCATAGATGGCTACGAATTCATCGACACCGACGCGGAAATTGAGAAGCGGTGCGGATGCAGTATCAAGGAGCTCATTGCCGCCAAGGGCGAGACGTATTTCCGCGACCTGGAAACTGAGGTGATCCGCGACGTATCCTCGGAGGGCTGCCGCATTATAGCCACGGGCGGCGGCGCGATCCTGCGAGAGGAAAACGTGCGCTGCCTCAAACGAAACGGTCGGCTCTTCTTTATCAATGCGGAGCTGTCACGCCTTCGCGCCACCGGCAACAGACCCCTTTCCAATACCCAAGACAAGCTTGTCAAGCTATATAGCGAAAGAATACCCGTCTATAAAGCAACCGCTGATGTGACCGTTCCCGATATGGCTACAGCCGGGGCGGAAGCAGACTATATATTATCCCAACGAATGGAGCTCATCCTATGAAGATACTTGTTATCAACGGTCCGAATCTGAATATGCTTGGAATCCGGGAGCCGAACCACTACGGACGGGAAACCTACGCCGACCTTGTGGAGAAGATCCAACGCCATTGCGCGAGCAAGGGCATCGACGTCGAGCAGTTCCAATCCAACCATGAGGGCGATCTCGTAGACGCCATTCAAAAGGCCTACGGAAATACGGACGGAATCGTCATTAACCCGGGCGCGTACACCCATACGAGTATTGCCATTCTGGATGCGGTCAAGGCGGTCGGTATCCCCACCGTTGAGGTACACATCTCCAAGGTGGAGGAACGCGAGGACTTCCGTCAGATCAGCTACGTGCGCCTTGCGTGTGTGAAAACCATCACGGGACACGGTACGGACGGATATATCGAAGCAATCAACTTTTTGAACGGGGAAGAATCATGATCGCAACATTCAAGCCGTGCACGCTGCACGGAACCATCGACTCCCCTCCCTCCAAGAGTATGGCGCACCGATATCTCATTGGCGCGGCGCTTTCAGGGCAGGTATGCAGGCTTACGGGCGTTGATTACAGTGAGGATATCCTGGCAAGCATCGACTGTCTGAAAGCGTTAGGCGCTGAAATCACGACGGATCGGGATACGGTCATCGTGAATCCGAAGGGCTTCATGCAGGCTGAGCATCCCATTCTGGAATGCAGGGAAAGCGGAAGCACCCTTCGCTTCTTCATCCCTCTGGCTCTGTGCCTCGGCAGAAGCGTAACGTTGCGCGGCAGCGAGCGGCTTTTGGAACGGCCGCTTGACGTGTACGAGGAGCTGTGCCGTCATAAGGGCTTTCTCTTTCAAAAGGACAAGACCTCTGTTACACTGCGCGGCGATCTTAAAAGCGGTTGCTATCAAATACGGGGCGATATCAGCAGTCAGTTCATCACAGGGTTGATTTTGGCACTGGTACATTTGGGTGGGAATTCCCGCATTGAGATCCTTCCTCCGTTTGAGAGCAGATCCTATATCAATCTGACGATCTCGGCGCTGCAAGCCTTTGGCGCCTCCGTTTCCTTTGCGGATGAATACAGAATCGAAATCAAAGCCTCCACGCTGAAGGCCTTTTCGGGCAGAATCGAGGGGGACTATTCCAACGCCGCCTTCCTGGACGCTTTCAACCTCATGGGAGGGGATATTGATATTGGAAATCTGAATCCCCACAGCCTGCAAGGCGACCGCGTATACGCCTCCTATTTTGAGCAGATCTCGAGCGGCACCCCCACCCTCGATATTTCCGATTGTCCTGATCTGGGGCCTGTGCTGTTCGCTCTTGCCGCCTTGAAAAACGGAGCGACCTTCACGGGGACAGACCGGCTCAAGGCCAAGGAAAGCGACCGCGGAGCCGCCATGCATGAGGAGCTCAGCAAGCTCGGGGGCGGCCTCATCTTCGGTGACAATACCATTACTGTGCCCCGGCAGGATCTTCGCTACAACGGCAGCATACTGGACGGGCACAACGACCACCGCATCGTGATGGCTCTGTCGGTGATCCTTTCTAAAACAGGCGGCGCCATCAACGGTGCCCAAGCCATCCGGAAAAGCTATCCCGGATTTTTTGAGGCTATCCAACAACTCGGAGCGGAGGTAGACGTATCATGATCGTTGACGTAAGCAAGAAAATTTTGATCGTCGGTCTTGGACTCTTAGGCGGAAGCTACGCCAAGGTACTCAAGCGCTTTGGCTTTCACATCAGCGCCATAACGTTAGATCAGAGCTCCATTGACTACGCAATCAAAGAGAACATCATTGACGAGGGCTCGACTGAACTCGACAAAAAAATGATTGGGGAATCGGATCTTGTGATCTTTGCTCTGTATCCCCACGTATTCGTGGAATGGATCGAAAAGAACCAAGGTCTGCTGAAAAGCGGCGCGCTTCTGACCGACGTAACCGGTGTCAAGCGCAGCATCGTATATCAGATTCAAGCCATGCTTCGCCCCGACGTGGAGTTCGTCGCGGCTCACCCTATGGCGGGCCGCGAGGTGTCCGGTGTGGAAAACAGCACCGACCGGATGTTCGTCGGCGCGAATTATATCGTAACCCCCACAGAAAAGAACACGCCCGAGGCGATTCAGACCTGTATCGAGCTCGGCAGACTTCTCGGGTTTTCCAACGTGACCACGCTGTCTCCCGAGGAGCATGACGAAATGATCGGATTCCTTTCCCAGCTCACCCACTGCATCGCCATTACGCTGATGACCTGCAACGACAAGGAGAATATGGAACGGTTCACGGGAGACTCCTTCCGCGATCTGACCCGCATCGCAAGGATCAACGACCTTATGTGGAGCGAGCTGTTCGTCGCGAACAAGGACATGCTTCTTGACCAAATGAATCTGTTCATCGACAAATTCAACGAGCTGAAAAACATGCTGGAAGCCGAGGATATCGACGGAATGAGAGCTATGATGCGTCATTCCACAGAACGCAGGGCGTTGTTTGACAAGAAATAATGACAAGGAGAATAAAAAAGAATGAAAATTGCACTGATCGCACATGACAAGAAAAAGAACGAGATCATCGAGCTTGCCAAGCAATACAAGGATGTTCTTGCAAATTACGAGCTGTATGCGACCGGTACGACCGGAACCCTCATTATGGGAGAGACCGCGCTTCCGATACACCGAATGAAGAGCGGCCCTCTCGGCGGTGATCAGCAAATCGGCGCCATGCTGGCGAACGGAGAAATGGGTTTGATCATTTTCCTTCGCGACCCGCTCACCGCACAGCCCCATGAGCCTGATGTATCCGCGCTTCTCAGACTTTGCGACGTACAAAAAATCCCCCTCGCAACCAATGCAAGCAGCGCGATCATTATGCTTGAATCCTTGAAGAACGGAACGTTTCCGACAAAATGACAAAATAATACTAATTTTCGAATAAAATCTTGAATAGAGAGAATGCCTCCGGCGGCTTAAGGACCCTTTTTAAAGAGTCCTTAAGAATCCCCTAAACTTTCAAATACATATTATTTTGTGTGTTGACTTGCTGTTTGACGGGCGGATATTAGCATTCACCGTGGGTCCCTACCCACTGGGTTATTGGGGATGTAAACTCTTTTTAAAATAGTATAAGAATATAGCAATGCCGCCGAGCGTGAG
>JAZQXS010000317.1:0-9485 GCA_045633025.1 Eubacteriales bacterium
GGTGGCTTTTGGCATTCACCGTGGGGCCCTGCCCACTGGTTTTTTGGGGAATCGTGCTTCCGAGGCGGGATACGTTATTCGCCGCGAATTTCGCGGACGGCCTCGTTCATGGTCAGGAACTGCTCTACGGGAACGTAGGGGGGGATGGAGTTGCCCGATCCGAATGCGAATCCGCCGTGACCCTTGGACTTGGCGACTACCTCGGAGATGTACTCCTTCATTTCGGGCTTGGAAAGGCGGCAGAGCGCATCGGTATCGATCCCGCCGAAATTTCCGATTCGGTCTCCGTACCGTTCCACCCAAACGGAGAACGGGGCGATCTGATCCTCGTTGGAATGCTTGGCGTCGACGCCTGCCGCGATCAGATCCTCCATGACGTTGAATATGTTGCCGCAGGAATGGAGCAGGAAGGGCTTTCCGGAGCTGTGAACGAGATCAATGATGGGCTTGTATTGCGGGATGACGTGGGCGCGGATATCCTCGGCGGAGATCAGCGAATTGGATTTGAAGCCGAGGTCGTCGCCGAAGCGAAGCACGCAATAGGCGTCGGCATGTTTGTTCATGAAGTCCTCCCAAATGGTCAGACTCATTTTTCCGATGCGCGCGAACAGAGCCGCGTAGAGCTCCGGGTCATCCTGGGACATATAGCAAAGATCCATATAACCGACTAAATCCTGGATCAGCTCGAATACGCCGTTCCCCACGCCGCCGACAGCCTTCATACCGGGAGGGAGTGTCTCCGCGAGGGCGCGGAATTGCTCGTCGTAGCGTTGTCGGTAGATCGCGGGAATCTCGTCGAAGGGGTACCGTTCAAAGTCCTCCCATGTTTGGATGACACCCTTTTTGTGGCCATCCAGCGCGCCTCCGTCGACCAGCGTGCCGCGGCTGCTTGCCTCGAAGGAAATGGTATCGTACCCCATTTTTTGATAAAACTCGCAAAAGAGGCGGAAATATTCCTTTTTGTCAGCATAATTTCCCCACAAAAGGTCACTAAACCTTCGTCCCAGAATGGCCTCCGCCACGCAGGGAGCAACGCTATGCTCGTAGAGAGGGAAGCGTTCACATTCGATATTGCGCGCCGCCCGTTGCAGATTCATATAGTCCGGTGTGAACATGGGATTCTCCTTTTGAAAGTTCTTTGGTCCTCTATTTTTCAGTGAAAAAGAGCGTATCCGAGCTTGCGGCCTTCAGAATGGAGTGGTGGCGGGTCGGTAACGGCCAGCATCCACCGGAAGCAGCAGTTTGTAGCTTTTACGGGAATATTCAGATTTTTTGCAGGTCGCTTCCATAAGCTGTGCCGCTTTCGTTGTAGGCATCCACGGTCACATAGTAGGCGACATCTTTGGTCAGACAATGGATGGTAGCCTTGGTATCGTTGATGACCTGCCAATGGGTGTTCAGCTCATCGGGACGAATGCCCCAGCGGATCATATATCCCTGCGCATCCTCAACAGGCGTCCAGGTTACCGTCATATCCCGTGCGTCCTCGCATCGGGTCGCTTTGAATGTGGGGGCCTTTGCGGGGGCTTCTCCGCCGCCAAAGCCAAAAACGCGGAGTCCGCTGACGGCGAATTTGCCCTTGCCGGGAGTTTCACCGTGGTTGGTGAGCTTCAAATACCGCAGCTTGGTCACATCGTCCAACTGGGTGTAGTCGTGTGACAAATCGTCAGTGCCGGCCCGCTTGTCGATGAGCATGAACCAGTTTTCGCCGTCCTCGGAGGCCTCCAGCGTGTACTTGTAAGCAAAGCCGTTTCCACGTCCGTGAACGGCCGCGACATCCTGATCGGCAAAGTTGATCTGCACCGAGCAGACCTCGTAGATCTTGCCAAGGTCGGTCCACAGCCACTCGCCTGCGTCGCCGGTTTGGGCACTCCACCATGTGCGGAGGTTTTCGTCGAAGGCCTTGTCGGGGGTGTGGTTTTGATCCAGAACCGAGGAGGCCTTGGATTCCTTGGCGTAGGAAAGGAGATTCCAGCCTGCGTCAGACAGGGTGAATGGATCCTCGGTGTCGTGGGGGAGGATCATGGGGTAGTCGCCGCGATAGGTATTGGTGTAGATCAAGCCATCCTCACCGACTTTGGCGGGAAAGAGGCAGAGGCGGCGCTCGAAAATGTGGTTGACGCTGATGGAAACCGTATCCATCTTCCAGTAATGGCCGTTCTTGTCCGAGAACAGGCAGCCGTGTCCCGTGCCTCGCATAAAACCGGTAGCCTTGTAGACCACGGGGCTGTTTTCGCAGTAGGTGAAGGGCCCCATGGGGGAGTCGGACACCGCACAGCCGTCGCAGTAGCCCGCATACTCGGTGCCGGGAACGGCATAGGTGAGGTAGTATTTCCCGTTGATCTTGTTCATCCAGGGACCCTCCAGGTGGGTACGCCCACCTTCCAGCTCGTTGACGTCACCGACACGCTCGAAACCACGGACATCACGGTCGCTTTGGAAAATATCGACGGGACCCTCCAGCACCTCGGCCGGATCGTCGGGATTCAGCTTAGCTACGTGCAGAGGGTTGACGGGACTCAGCCCCTCGTAGATATAGAGGGAGCCGTCGTCGTCGAGGAACAGAGCGGGGTCGTCCCAGTAGTAGGGACGGCCGATATTGACCCAGGAATCGGGGTCGCGGGGATGGTCGGAATAAAGAATACTGCCACCCTCACAGTGGGTGATGTACATACGGTCGCCGACGACCAGCGGCGCGGGGGCGAACAGGTTGAATTCCGGTTGCTTTCGGGTGTCCACCTCAATGAACTCCCAAGCCGCCAGATCGTCCGATACCCAATACCCCGAGCCGTGGGAGGCGAACAGGTAATATTCGTCCTTGTATAGAATCACGGCGGGGTCTGCTGATTCGCGGGACAGCATGGGTGATTGGTATTGGTAGTTGATGTTGATGGGATTACAGATGGTTCGGATCTTCATTTTGAAACTCCTCGAAACGTATATTACGAAGGTTTTGCTTGATTCCTCTGATCGTCGCTCGGTACGACGAGCTATTTGCGGACGTCTCCCCGTGCTGTCACCACCTCGTATCCGATCGCCTCCATGCGGCGGACGAGCTCGGCCTTGCTTTGGGCGGATTCGGCGCCGTCGGAAACCTTGTCATTGTAGAGCATATATTTCTTACGCACCGAGGCGGGGGAGAGGTTGGGCATGACCACGTTGGCGCCCGAGCGGATGCCCAGCTCGCGGCCTTCGGGGTGGATGGTGCCCAGCGCGGTGGTGGCGGGCAGAAGGACGGGGGGATGGATCAGGCGGATGATGGACAGGAGGTAGCAGGTCAGCTCCACCGTCCCCGCCGAGAAGCCCGCGAAGGGGGTGTCCTTGTGGGGGATGAAGGGGCCGATCCCGCACATATCCGGCTTGAAATCCGCAATGAATGCCAGATCCCGCGCCAGATCGTCCACGGTTTGGTAGGGCGACCCCACCATGAATCCACAGCCTACCTGGTAGCCGATCTCTCGAAGATCGCGCAGACAGCGCATCCGATTGTCAAAGGAGAGATTTTGGGGGTGGAGCTTTTCGTAATGAGCCTTGGTGGCGGTCTCATGGCGGAGCAGGTAGCGGTCAGCGCCCGCCCGGAACAGCGCCTCATAGCTCTCCCGTGTGCGCTCGCCCAGAGAGAGGGTCACGGCGCAATCGGGGTGAGCGGTCTTGATGGCGGTGAGCAGGGAGGTCAGCCGCTCATCGGTGAAGTGGCCGTCCTCGCCGCCCTGGAGAACAAAGGTACGGAAGCCGAGCTCATACCCCTCGGAGCAGGCCGCGAGAATATCCTCGTCGGTGAGGCGGTAGCGGTCGCAGGCGGCATTGCCCGCGCGGATACCGCAGTATAGGCAGTCATTCTTGCAGATATTGCTGACCTCAATGAGCCCGCGGATGTAGACCGTGTTCCCGTAGATGGCCTTGCGACGGGTGACTGCCAGCTCGGCCAGATAGGCGGTGATCTCCGCATCCCGCCCCTCGATCAAGGCGACGAATTCTTCATGGGTCAGGCGACCTGTTTGCGCCAGCTTGTCGGCCGACTTGAAAAGATCAGGCATGGGACGCTCCCTTCACGCCGGAATAGGCGGTTTTGACGCTGACTCCGGGCAGATTGCCGATCTTTCCGGCCAGGGAGGAAATGGTGTTATCGGGGGCATCCAGCGCGATGCTGATGATGCTGATGCCGCGATCGCGGTAGGGAATACCCATGCGGCCTATGATGCAGGAGCCGTACTCGTGGAGCAGGGTGTTGATGGGTTCCACCGAGCCCAGATCCTCCACGATGATGCTCATAACGGCGACGCGCGTTTCCATAGCGGTGCTTCACCTCCGAAATACAAAAAAATGCGCTGTACCCGGGAAAGGGTACGGCGCAACAAGACAGGCCGACGGCAAAATCCATCGCCTTCGGTAAGAATATGCGGTTGCCGTCCCTTTCAGGCAGGGGATGACCCTTTACTGTCAGGTACGGTTTTATTATACACCCAAAACGGCCGTTTGTCAAGGGGTTTTTGAAATAATACTAAAATCGTCTTAATTGAAGCGGACGAAAAAGCGGAGGAACGAATGAACGCTCTCCCGCTCCCCCAATAGTCCAGTGGGCAGGGCCCCACGGTGAATGCCAAAATCCTAACGGGTCTCAGCAAGTAAAAACACAAAATAAATCTGCTTCAAAAGTTTTCGGGATTTTTAAGGGCCTTTTTCAAAAGGCCCTTAAGTGGGGGTCAGGGGCAAAGCCCCTCGTTCTCCAGTTTCCCTTACAAAGTATCCAAATACCGACAAGCGGCCAGCGCGGCCACGGCACCGTCGGCGGTGGCGGTGGTGACCTGGCGGATGGACTTGGTACGGCAATCGCCCGCCACGAATACACCGGGGATGGACGACTCGGGGAGGCAGTTTTCCCCGGCGGCTACGTAGCCGTAGTCATTCAGCTTGACCACGTCGGCAAAGGCGCCGTTTTCGGGTACCTGACCGATGCAGACGAAGGCGCCGTCCACGGCGAGGGCGGTTTCCTCACCCGTGTCGGTATGGCGGAGGAGCAGACCGTCAAAGGTATCCTCGCCCAGAATGGCGGAAACCACGGTAGAGTATATGAAGGAGACGTTCTCTCGACCCGCCAGAATATTTTGAAGGCTGGGCTCGCCCGTAAGGTAGGGAAGGTTCTGCACCACGGTGACGTGGGTACAGCCCTCGGAGAGCAGGACGGCCTCCTGGAGAGCGGAGTTGCCGCCGCCGATGACGGCCACGGACTTACCCTTGTAGAAGGCTCCGTCGCAAACGGCGCAGTAGGAGATCCCCTCGCCTACGAATCTCTTCTCGTTCTCCACCCCCAGATCGCGATGGCGGGAGCCCGTGGCGATGATGACGGATTTGCCCTGATGCGTACAGCCCTCGCAGGTCACGGTGAGATGTCCCGCCTCGCCGGAAATGCCTGTGACGGTGTCCAGCTCGATCTCAGCGCCCTGCGCGAGCACCTGCTCAAAGAGCTTCTCGCCCAGCTCGGAGCCGCTCATGCTGATGAAGCCGGGGTAATTCTCCACGCGGGGCGAGTGGGTGATCTGCCCGCCGAAGGTCTCTTTTTCAATGAGCAGAACGCTCTTCTCGGCTCTGCGCGCGTACAGGGCGGCGGTCAGCCCCGCAGGCCCCGCGCCGATGATGATGATGTCGTACATATCGTTTTCCTTCTTCATTCGATTATACAAATTGGAACCGATCCAGCTCCACCCGCCCGTCAGCGGGAGCGGCGGCCAGTTCAACGATGATCTCCCGCTTGCCCGTCGGTACGGCGGTCAAGGGTGCCGTGACGTCTTTCCATTGACCGTCCGTGTTCGGGAGCGTGAGGGTTGCGAGGGTCTTGCCTGTCTCGGTGTCGCGGATCCGCAGGATACCGCCCTCCGCCACGGTGCGGGCAGAGGCGGTCACGGCCGTACAGCCCGCCAGATCGACGTAGCGGTAGCCGTTGTACTGTCCGACGGTGTCAAAGTGGGCGAAGGCGTAGTCGCTGAAATGCCAGATATGGCTTCCCTCGGGAGACTCGGTTCCGCGGAGGGTGAAACGGCAATCCCCGCGCCCGCCCGAGAAGAATACGGCGGAGGCAGAGGGGATGCGGTCGTTTCGCACAAAAGCTCCGCGAACGCCCGAGGAGGTCATCACCACGGGCTCGATGGAGCCGTCCTCGCGGATGCGCAGCTCATCCATGCTCATTTCGCGGGTGACGTGGAGGGGGAATCCGGGGCAAATGCGGTGGTAGGACAGGTAGAACTTATCTCCCCATGCCTCAAACGAGCCGTGCACATTGACACCAGCCAGATATTCGTGGGTGTCGATGATGGTTCCGCCGAAGCGCCAGCCCTCGCGGATGTTGTCGGACACCAGATAGTTCATGCGGACGGGGCAGACCTCGCCTTTTTTGGAGGCGATGTAGATGAAGTAGTAGCGGCCGCCGAATTTCCGCAGGGAGGGTCCCTCAAAGCTGTAATAGCCGTCGGGGGACTCCTCTATCAAATGCTGTACGGACACCTGGGAGCTCTCCTTGATCGTGGAGTAGCCCGTGTCGGGATCTAGCTCGCCCAGACGGAAGGGGGCGGGCATGGCCATGTAGACTCGTCCGTCGTCGTCCGTCAGCATACCGGGGTCGATGTTGGAGATGGGGTTGCCTTGGTAGGTGATGAGACGGATATTCTCAAAGGGGCCGGAGGGGGAGGTGCTTTCGGCGATGTAGTAACGGTTATTGGGAGAGCAGAAGGTCAGATAGTAGGTGTCACTGTGGGGCGCCTTGAACAGGTCGGGCGCCCACAGGAAATCTACCATCTCTCCCTGCGACGGGGTTCGGAGCTCCTGCGGAAAATCCTCGACGGAGATGGCAACGCCTGCGTCAGTCCAGTGCAGGAGATCGTCCGAGTAGATGACGTGATAGTCGCCCGAGCAGAAATTGAAGCGACCCTGACGGTCAATCCCGAAGGCGTTGTCGCGGGAGCCGTAGATATACATGCGGCCGTCAAATACGTGGGGCTCGCCGTCGGCAATGAATAGCCCCCAGGTGGGCGGAAGGATGGGATTTTGACCGTGATAGCCTACCGAGACGATGCATTCAGCCGCGCTTCCGTCGTCCGCTTCGGCCACGATCACGGTATCTCCGTTGCTCCGAGCCGTCACAAGACCGTCGGGCGATACGGTCGCCACGGCTTCGTCGCGGGAATGCCAACGAAGAACCGCGCCATTTACAGGAGAGAGGGGCGTATTCTCGCCGATTTCGGTCATAAATGCTGCTTTGTCTAAACGAAATCTTTGGATCGTATTCATATCGGTCAACTCCTTATGCAAAAATGGGGCGGCGGTGCCTCGCGCCGATGATGATGTCGTACATACTACTTTACCTCAAGAAGGGGCTCACCGAGGAGCCCCTTTATTTGATTATTTGTTTGAGATTGTGGAGATACTGTTTGAATTGATGAAATCAATCGTCGCCGTCGATTTCCTCAACGATAAATTCAACATCATCTCTAGACATATAATCTTCGCCAGACATAGACAGTACCTCTGCACCCTCGGAAAAGGCACCGCCGCATTCGCAGGCATAATCTTCTGCATCACGCTCACGGTCAAAAATTTCGTCTAATGTTTCAATAACTTCACCAGTATAAGCATTTACCATTTGTACAACATATTTTGGCATAATTCAATTCTCCCCGTTCTTCTTACTTCTTCTCGGCGTAAGCCTTGATGTTGGAGAGGTTGGGGATGGTCTGATACCCGACGGGCGAGATGACCACCAGGGTGGGCGCCTGCTTGACGCCGTACTTGGCTACCAGCTCGGGGTTCTCGTCAGCCATCAGCTTATCGTAGGCTACGCCAGCCTTGTCGAGGAACATACCGGCGGCCTTGCAGTTGGGGCAGGTGGGGGTAGCGAACAGGATGGTCTTGACCTCTGCGGCGGGAGCCTCGCAGACGGTCACGGTGTCGGCGGCCTCGGCGGGGGCGTACTCCGAAAGGGGCTGCTTGCCGTTCAGCTTGCTCTGCACGTAGACCTTGCGCGCCTTGAACTCGGCAGATTTACCGTCGTTCCAGTTCTGGACGGGGCGGTAGTAACCGGTGATACGGCTGTACACCTCAGCTCTCTCGCCGCACTCGGGGCAGGTGTAGTGCTCGCCGGCCAGATAGCCGTGGGTCTTGCACACGCTGTACGTGGGGGAGAGGGTGTAGTAGGGCAGCTTGTAGTTCTCAGCGATGGTACGAATGAGGGTCGCGGCGCTCTTCCAGGAGGGAAGCTTCTCGCCCAGGAACGCATGGAATACCGTACCCGAGGTGTAGAGGGTCTGGAGCTCATCCTGCACGTCCAGCGCGGCGAAGATATCGTCGGTGTAGCCCACGGGGAGGTGGGAGGAGTTGGTGTAGTAGGGAACGTTGCCCTGATCCGCGTCGGCGGCGGTGATGATATCGGGGTAGAACTTGCGGTCATGCTTAGCCAGACGGTAGGAGGTAGACTCGGCGGGGGTTGCCTCCAGGTTGTAGAGGTCGCCGTACTGCTCCTGATAATCCGAGAGGCGGTCTCTCATGTGGGTGAGCACTTCCTTGGTGAACTGCTGGGTCTCGGCGTGGGTCATATCCTTGCGGAGCCACTTGGCGTTCAGACCCACCTCGTTCATACCCACCAGACCGATGGTGGAGAAGTGGTTGGCGAAGGTGCCGAGGTAGCGCTTGGTGTAGGGGTACAGACCCTCGCCCAAGAGCTTGGTGATGACCTCGCGCTTGATCTTCAGGGAGCGGGCGGAAATGTCCATCATGCGATCCAGGCGCTTGTAGAAGTCGGCCTCGTCGGCGGCCAGATATGCGATACGGGGCATATTGATGGTGACGACACCGATGGAGCCGGTGGACTCACCCGAGCCGAAGAAGCCGCCCGACTTCTTGCGGAGCTCGCGGAGGTCGAGACGCAGGCGGCAGCACATGGAGCGGACGTCGGAGGGCTCCATATCGCTGTTGATATAGTTGGAGAAGTAGGGAGTACCGTATTTGGCGGTCATCTCGAAGAGGAGTCTGTTGTTCTCGGTCTCGGACCAGTCGAAGTCACGGGTGATGGAGTAGGTGGGGATGGGGTACTGGAAGCCGCGGCCGTTGGCGTCGCCCTCGATCATGGTCTCGATGAAGGCCTTGTTGACCATATCCATCTCGCGCTTGCAGTCCTTATACTTGAAGGGCATCTCCTTACCGCCCACGATGGCGTTCAGCTCGGCCAGATCGTTCGGAACCGTCCAATCCAGGGTAATGTTGGAGAAGGGAGCCTGGGTACCCCAGCGGGAGGGGGTATTGACACCGTAGATGAAGGACTCGATGCACTTCTTGACCTGATCGTAGGAGAGATTGTCAACCTTGACGAAGGGGGCGAGGTAGGTGTCGAAGGAGGAGAAGGCCTGCGCGCCTGCCCACTCGTTCTGCATGATACCCAGGAAGTTGACCATCTGGTTGCAGAGGGTGGCGAGGTGCTTGGCGGGGGCGGAGGTGATCTT
>JAZQXS010000318.1:0-4925 GCA_045633025.1 Eubacteriales bacterium
AGGTACAGGAAGAACTTGGACAGGAAGGCGGGGAGGGCAAAGCCTGGGAAGGGAATGACCAGCATGTAGATCAGGACACCGATAAGGCAGGGGATCGAGCCCAGATTGATGAAGATCTTGCGGACGGTCAGCTTGATATCCGAGCGCTTGCGGGCGAGAATGGCCACGCCCCAGGACCAGATGAACAGGTGGAAGCTGATGTTGAAGAACGCCGCCAGAAAGAGTCCCTTGGCGCCGAATAAGGCCTCCATGATGGGGAAGCCGATGAAGCCTCCATTGGTGAACATAAGCGAGAACTCGGTGATCTTACGCTCGTCGAGATCGCGGAAGCCCTTGCAGAGAAAGAAAGCCAACACACCAACGACGGCGTGGAATACCATGCCCAGCGCGACGATCACAAGTCCATCCTTGAGATTGTCGTAGGAGAATTCCGCCTCGGTCAAGGCAGAAATGATCATCATGGGCTGGCCGATCTTGATGATGAGGGAGGAGAGCCGCTTGGAGGCGACATCGTCGATGATACCCTTCTTGCGGGCGAAAAAGCCGCAGGCCATGAGCAGAAACAGGGTCGCGATGATGGTGAGCAGAGCGGAGAAATTCATGATGTTCGGTATCCTTTCGGGGTTTTCGGTGGTGAGCGGGGATCGGTGGAGGGGGAGAGCGTTTGGGGAAACCTTCTTGAAAGAAGTTTTCCCCAAGCCCCTTTCAAGAACTTAAGGCAACTTAAGGCAAAATCGATTAGGGCTTGATCGAGGTCAGGGGCAGAGCCTGTATCTCTTCAAGACAAAAGATCCAACTGCTCCTTGATGCGCTCCATATCCAGGAGCATGTCCTCCTTCTTGGAGGCATCCCGCAGGAGCGCGGCAGGATGGTAAACCGCGGTCATGAGAACGCCGCCCTTGCGGACGAATACGCCGTGCTCACGGGTGATGCGGAAATCAGGCTTGATGAGCCGCATGGCGGAGATACGCCCGAGACAGACGATGATTTTGGGCTTGATGATCCGAACCTGCTCCCGCAGGTAGCCGATGCAGGCATCCTCCTCCTCGGGGAGCGGGTCGCGGTTGTGAGGCGGGCGGCATTTGAGGATGTTGGCGATGTAGACCGACTCACGGGGAATGTCCACCGCGTAGAGGTAGCGATCCAGCAGCTTGCCTGCCGCGCCCACGAAGGGGATGCCCTGCTCGTCCTCGGCCTGGCCGGGGGCTTCGCCCACGAACATGAGAGAGGCCTGCGGATTCCCCACGCCGAAGACCAGATTGGTGCGGGTTTTCCCTAAAGAACAGTTTTGGCAGGATCGGCAGCGATTTCTCAGTTGATTCAGCATTTCCTCGGACATGGAGCGCTCCTTTCATTCGGCGTGCGTGTCGCGGTCATGGAATGCCAGCGCCTTTTCGTAGAAGTCCATGATCTTCTCCAGGCGGTGATGGAGTCCGGATTTGGTGAGGGGCGGGAAGTGGAGCTCGGCCAGCTCGGCGAGGGTAATATCGGGGTTGTTGAGCCGTAGACGGGCGGTGAACTGCAGTTCATCCGACAGGGAGGGGAGGAGATTATGCTTGTCCAGAAATTCGATGGCGGAAAGCTGCTTGGAGCCGGTCTTGATGGCGCGGCTGATATTTTCGGTGACGCAGTTGGTGGCGCGGTTCTCGTCGTTGCGGATGGAACGCTCGATCTGGGCGTTGAAGAACCGGAACACCGTGGCGGTCGCCCCCAGGTGAGCCAGCACCTCCTGGATGTCGTTGCCGCTTTTGAAGAAGAGCCCGGCGGAGCCGTTGCGGCTTGTCCGCCCGGGGACGTAGCCTGTCTCGGAGAACAGGATGCGAACCGGCTCGACGCGGCCGTCCGAGGGGAGCTTGAGCTCCATGTGGTAGGATTTTTCGGGATCGTTGACGGTGCCCGTGGCTACGAACAGCCCCCGCAAAAAATGACTGCCGCACCCGTCGCATTTGAAGCCGATGGCGCGGCTGAGGGTTTCGGTTTCGGCCTCCTCCTCGGGGAGTGAGGCGAGCGCCGCCAGATTTCGGGCGGCCTGCTTGAAGGAAAAGGCGACCTTCGCGTAGCGGTGCGCGCCTCTTGTGATCGGTGTCACCTCGGCCGTTCGGGAGAATAACGTTTGAACCAGGCTGACGGCGTGGTCATGGGGCTGGTACGAAGCCTCGCGGACAACGGGGAAGGTAGCCTCGATCCGCTCGCCCGTGACCTCGGCGCCGTACAGAAGCCCATATAAATACGCCCGCCGACAACAGAGGGGCTTGATGGTAAGCCCCCCTAACTCGTCGCGGATATCGGATGTGAAAGACATAGAAGCTCCTTTTATCGGTATGTATACCGGTATGCTTACCAATCGACCTCGCCGTCGAGGCCGTCGGAAATGAGGCGGATCTCGCATTCCAGGCGGTAGCGGTAGACCTCCTCCACGGCATCCCGCACAAGGCGAACCAAGGCGATGACGTCAGCGGCCGTGGCGCCGCCGCGGTTGACGATGAAGCCCGCGTGCTTCTCGGACACCTGCGCGCCGCCGATGGAATAGCCCTTCAAGCCCACGGTCTCCACCATACGTCCGGCGAAATTATCCATGGGGCGCTTGAAAACGCTCCCCGCGCTGGGGTATTCCAAGGGTTGCTTTTCGGTGCGGGAGGCCATATTGTTTTCCATACAGCGGCGGATATCGGCGGCGTTGCCGTAGCTGAGGGTGATCACCGAGCTGAGGACGATCCATTCGGGGTGATCCAGGTACACGCTGTGACGGTAATCCAGCTCCATCTCCTTGTCGCTCAGACGGACGATGCGGCCGTTGGTCAGGTCGTAATACTCGGAGGAGACCAGAACTCGCTCCATATCTCCGCCATAGGCGCCCGCGTTCATGACCGTGGCGCCGCCCACGGTGCCGGGGATGCCGTAGGCGAACTCCAAACCCGACAGGGCGCGGTCAGGGTCGCCGCAGGAGAACGCCAGCGCGGTCAGGGAAGCGCCGCATTCGGCATAGACCTGGCAGTGGGTCTTGGTTCTGCGAAACAGCTCCCGATCGGGGGCTTCATCCTCCTCAAAGACCACGCGCTTGGCGCGGGTGGTGATGACCACCAGCCCGTGGAAGCCATTGTCGGGGAAGAGCACGTTACTGCCCTTGCCCAGG
Source organism: Eubacteriales bacterium (assembly GCA_045633025.1). Classification (GTDB taxonomy): domain Bacteria; phylum Bacillota; class Clostridia; order Oscillospirales; family CAG-272; genus CAMEON01. The sequence goes on from JAZQXS010000318.1 coordinate 3,134, forward strand.
ATGCAGAGGGGGCATTTTCCGCCTATCTCACGCCAAAGGGACAGCACCTGCACGAGCTGAGCGCGGCTGGCCGGCCAAACGGTCAGAGCCGCCTGACCGCCGATGTGAAAGGATGTGTGGGAGGACAGCGGTTCGTTCCACTTGCACTCGATACCACTTCCGTGGAATGCGCTGTGCAGGGCTTTCAGTTGCTTTACGAACGGCATAAACGGCTCCTTTCCCGTGACAGGCAGATGCGTCACGCAAGATTGAAATGGAAATTTCGAATAGAGATCTTAAATAAGAATCGGCAAAACCTCGGCGAGGGAGGAAACCGTGTAGGTAACGGGAAGTCCCTCGGGGGCGGGAAGGCCTTTCGGATTGAACCAGCAGGTATCCAGCCCGGCGTTGAAGCCGCCGCGGATATCCGAGGACAGGGAATCTCCGACAACCAGCGTCTCGGACGGTGAAAAATCCGGGATCGCGGTGGCGACGCGGTCAAAGAAGAGCTTGTCAGGCTTGGCGCAGCCCATTTCCTCGGAGATGAAGCTGCGTTCAAAGTAAGGCGCCAGCGGACAGCCTCCAAAGCGCCGCTTCTGTACGACGGCTGTGCCGTTGGTGATGATGAACAAACGGCATTTTCCGTGCACCGCTCGGATCAGCTCCAGCGCGCCGTCCATCAGATATGCCTGACGGGAGAGCGCCTCCTCGTAATCGGCCGCCATACGCTTGGGGTCGCCCGCGTGGCCGAGCGCGGAAAAGAGCTCGGCAAAACGCTCTACCTTCAGCTCGCTTCGGGAGATCAAGCCCTGCTCCAGCTTTTTCCAGTAGCCGTCATTGATGCGGGAGTAGAGGGACACCGTCTCCTCGTTCGCGGGGAGGGCACGCGCGGCCAGGCAAATACTGACGGCCTCACGCTCGGCGCGGGTGAAATCCAGCAGGGTATTATCGGCATCGAAGAGAGCGATCTTATAGGGCATGGGAATACTCCTTTTCAGTATATGTGACCGACTATAAAGTGTGCGGATGGGTTACCTATATATGATACCACAAAATCATTTTTTTTTCAAGAGTTTCCGATGGCTTTTTTGACAGAATACACAATAAATTATCACATAAATTTCAAAAAAAACGCGGATGCTCTTGACAAGGATTCCTTTTCGTGGTACAATGTGAAAGCGGTTTGTGGAGATTGACTATAAACCATCCGATAATCCATGCGGCGGTTGGTTGCTTTGTGTTCCGCCGACGATTTTTGAGGAGATTTTCTTATGCCGAAATACTATGTCGCCGCCGATGGAGGCGGCAGTAAATTGCAGACCGTTTTGTATGATGACCGCTTCCGCGTTCTGCGTACGGGACGTGTGGCCGGGGTGAATACCTTGTTCAAGCCGGCGGACGTGGTGCGCGAGAACGTGGACGGGATGATCCGAGGGCTGTTGCAGGGGAAAGATGGAGACGAGCCTGTCACCGAGCTCCAAGCGGCAGACCTTTGCCTGGTAGGTGCCGGGGATATCGTGCAGGCCGCGCTCACCCGCAACGCGCGAGTCGAGCAGGTATTTTTTCACGGAGAGCCCTTCGTAGGATTGGCCGCTACCCTCAAAACCGAAGGCGCCGTGGCGCTGTCCGGTACCGGCTCGGATGCCTTCTTCGTCCGTGACGGCCGTGTCCAAACCTCCGTGGGCGGCTGGGGTCCCCTGCTGGGAGACGAGGGAAGCGGCTATGAGATCGGCCTCAACGCCCTCAAGGCCGCGATCTATTCTTTCGACGGCCGCCGTCGGAAAACCAAGCTCTACGATTTGGTCATGGAGCA
>JAZQXS010000319.1:0-5565 GCA_045633025.1 Eubacteriales bacterium
CAAAAAATGTAATTTCGTCATAGAAATGGCTCCTATCTTGTATTTTTAGTCTTCCGCCAAATCAATGTCCTGTGTTCCGTCGGTCATGAGGTAGTGGCGCTTGACACAGTGCATGGCGCTGATCCAACCGCGGGTGATGAGCGTTTGGAAGGGACCCGAATCGTAGCCCCCGGGACCCATGTTATCCCACAGCCAGGAAGGGGTGGGCCACAGGCAGTAGGTAGGACGGACGATCTCGTAGACCTCGCGACCCACGCCGCCCTGTCCGTGGTGCGCCATCTGGCAGTAATCGGCCTTGATGAGGGAGTGATCCACCGTCTCGATCAACTGCTGACCGCCTTCCCATCCCAGATCGCCCAAAAACAGGATACTCTTGCCGTCGGCCTCAAAGCGAAATACCGTAGAGGAATTATTGATGGTAGGCAGGCTCTCGTCATAGGTGCGCAGAACGCGAACCACCGCGCGGCCGCCGTCAAACTCATACACATCTCCTGCTTTGGGTTCGATGACGTTGACTCCGAAGTGAGTGAAGGAATCCCGCATAATGCGGAGCCATGTCTCGGTCAGGAGCGCGGTCTGCTTGCGCTCGCTGCCTGTAAGGAATTCGTCGGAGGGGAAGGTACAGTAGACCTGATCGATCTGAATGTCGGGATGCTCGCTTAGCATGGTGAAAAAGCAGCCGTAATGATCGTCGTGAAAATGGGTCAGAAACCAGGCGGTGACGTGACCGCCGAGAGATTTCAAGTATTCATATACGTAGGGCGTTTCGGTGACGTAGCCGCCGTCCACGACCAGCAGAGTACCGTTGCTCTCTAAAATGAAGGACGTGTTGATGGTGTCGGTGAGTGTTTTCAAAAAGTGAAGCTTTGCCATGGGTTCCTCCTTGGAAAGATTTTCAATAGGTGATTGCAAAACTCCATAGGGACAGGCAAGCTTCGCCGCAGGCGAAGTTGCTCCCGCGCAGAGCGTAGAAGTTATCAAAAGTCCCTTTGGCGGGGAACCTCCAAGCATAACTCGGCGGGTAAAACTCTGCATTTTGCAATCGACCAAAGATTTCCTATATTATACTCTCGTTTCTTGATTTTGTCAACGGCTTTTATGAATTTATCCCGAATTTGCGGAAGGAATGCTTGTTTTTTCTTGACAAAGTAACCGATGTGGGGTATAATGATCGTAAAGAAACCAATCATCACCGCCATGAAAGGAGTCAATATGAACAAACGCGTTTTTCTCATCGTTCTCGACAGCTTCGGCATCGGGGAGATGCCCGACTCGTACAAATGGGGGGACGAGGGAAGCAATACCCTTGCCGCCATTCGAAAAAGCCCGGCCTTTTCCTGCCCCAATCTGGAGCGGATGGGGCTTTTTCACATCGACGGAGTATCTGCCCCGGCCGACCTTGGCGGTATGTCTTCGCCTACCGCCGCTTACGCTCGCATGACCGAGGCATCCAACGGCAAGGACACCACCATCGGCCACTGGGAGATCGCGGGCATTATTTCCCCCCGCCCCCTGCCCACGTATCCGAATGGATTCCCGCAGGAGGTACTGGATGAATTTACCCGCCGAACCGGGTACGGCGTCCTCTGTAACAAGCCCTATTCGGGTACAGATGTCATCCGAGACTATGGTGAGGAGCATTTGGCTACGGGCAAATTGATCGTCTACACCTCCGCCGACAGCGTGTTCCAGATCGCTGCCCACGAAAAATCGGTTCCCGTGGAGGAGCTGTACCGCATCTGTGAGACAGCCCGCGAGATGCTGACGAAGGAGTGGAACGGACGACATGCCGTGGGGCGGGTCATTGCGCGTCCCTTCGAGGGAGAGCATCCATTCAAGCGAACGCCTCGCCGACATGACTACTCCATCGAGCCGCCCGCGCAAACCATGCTGGATGATCTCAAGCAGGCGGGGCTGGATACCATTGCCGTGGGCAAGATCCGCGATATTTTCGTGGGGAAAGGCATCACCGAGGCCATCCGAACCACCTGTAACGAGGAGGGAATGGCCGCCGCAACCGCTATGGCCGCGCGGGATTTTCATGGGCTGTGCTTTGTGAATCTGGTGGATTTCGATATGATTTACGGCCATCGAAACGACACGGAGGGCTATGCCAAGGCTCTCTCCGCATTTGACCGCTGGCTGGGGGACTTTCTGCCTTCTCTGCGGGAAAACGATCTCCTGATCATCACCGCCGACCACGGCTGTGACCCGTCCACGCCCTCCACCGACCACTCCCGCGAGTATACCCCTCTTTTGATGTACGGGAAGGGAATCACACCCCAAAATCTCGGTACCCGTCCGACGTTTGCGGATATATCCGCCACGGTGCTGGATTATCTGGGCGTAGAGGCAAACGAGTTGAGCGGAAGCAGCCTGTTATAAGGCAAAATTGGCTTGACTTTTGCCGAAAATTGTGATATTATATACGGTATAAGATTCAAGGGAAGGGGGATGCTGCTATGTCCCGATTGAATCATCAAACCTTGCTTATTACCGGAGGAACGGGTAGCTTTGGCCGCGCTGTGCTGGATCGTGTTCTGAACAGCGATCTGCGGGAGATCCGTATTTTCTCCCGCGACGAGGAAAAGCAGGATGCTCTCCGCCATGCGCTCCAGGCTAAGAATCCGCAAGGCGCCTCCAAGGTTCGCTTTTATATCGGGGATATCCGCGATCCCCAAAGTCTGAAATACGCCATGGACGGGGTGGATCTGGTGTTTCATGCCGCCGCCCTCAAGCAGGTGCCCTCCTGCGAGTTCTTTCCCATGGAGGCGGTCAAGACCAATATTTTGGGTACCGAAAACCTGCTGAACGCTGCGGTGGATGCCGGAGTGGGGCGGGTGATCTGTCTGTCCACCGATAAAGCCGCGTATCCCGTGAATGCGATGGGACTTTCCAAAGCTATGATGGAGAAGGTCGCCATAGCCAAGGCAAGGGCTGTTTCGGCGGGAGGAACGGTCATCACCTGCACCCGTTACGGAAACGTTCTGTGTTCCCGCGGCTCGGTGATCCCCCTGTGGATCGAGCAGATCCGAAAGGGGCATCCTGTTACGGTAACCGATCCGAGCATGACCCGCTTCATCATGTCCTTGGACGAAGCGATCGATCTGGTATTCTTCGCCTTTTCCCACGGGGAGGGCGGGGATATCCTGGTGCAAAAGGCGCCTGCCTGCACCATTGAGACGCTTGCAAAGGCGGTGCTGTCCATATTTGACCGCCATGGGCATAGCGAGATCCGCTCCATCGGGTCGCGGCACGGGGAGAAGCTTTTCGAAACCTTGCTGACCGCCGAGGAGTGCGCCCGCGCCGAGGATCTGGGGGGACACTACCGCATTCCCTGCGATAAACGTGACCTGAACTACGAGCAGACCGCGGGAAACGCCTTCAACGAGCATCCCGTTTTGACTGAATTCAATTCCAACAATACCCGTCTGCTTACGGCGGAGGAGGTTCGCGACAAGCTCCTGACTCTGAACTATATTCGAGAGGAGCTCGCCAAGGACGGAACGGGGGGCAAATTGTGAAAGCGGTATACGTACCAAACTATTACGCTTCGTTTCGCTGTATCGCGTCGAAATGTCGCCATTCCTGCTGTGTCGGCTGGGAGATCGACGTGGACGAGGAGGCGCTGAGCCGCTTTGACCGTATTTCGGGGACGATGGGAGAGCGGCTGCGGCTGAGCATTGACCGGGAGGCCGACCCGCCCTGCTTCCGTTTGGATGAGCAGGAAAGATGTCCGTTTTTGAATAAGAACGGCCTGTGCGATCTCATTACCGAGCTGGGAGAGGACGCGCTCTGTCAGATTTGCGCCGATCATCCCCGATTCCGAAACGTGCTCTACGACCGCGTGGAGCTTGGGTTGGGGCTTTGCTGTGAGGCGGCGGCTGAGTTGATCCTCTCGCAAAGGGAACCGGTTTCCCTCGTCGAGCTCCCTCTCCACGAGGCCGCGCGGGAGCGAGCGGCGTGCGCTCGGACGGATGATCCGGATCCTATTATCGATGGGCTGCTGAACGCAAGAGAAGCGATTTTGGCGGTCATACAGGATCGCGCGCGTCCTTTGGCTGAACGGATTCGGCACGTTCAGACTTCGCTCGACATACACTTACCTATGAATACCTATGCGGAGTGGGCGGCGTTTCTTACGGATCTGGAGCGCTTGGATCCCGCGTGGGATAGCGTTCTGTGGGCGCTGTCGGGATGCTCCGACGATCCTGCCAGGGAACTGGAAGGGGAAACGTCGACCGCGTATGAGCAGTTGACGGTTTATTTCCTCTACCGTTACCTTGCTTCCGAGGATGACGGAAGACCGGCGCTCTTACAGGTACGTACGGCCTTTGCCGTCATGGCGACTGCGCTGATCCATGCAATCGTCAAAACGACCTGCCTTCCGGTCGGTGAAATTGCCCGCATGTTTTCCTCTGAAATTGAATATTCCGAGGAAAATCTGGAGCGATTTTTGGATCTGCTGGAGGATGGTCAAATATCGTGATCAATCATAAGGAGATGGTTCTATGAGAATGGTTTTACTGACCGCTCTGGGTGTGGGCGGTGCCACCGTTATCGGCGCGCTGATCGGCTTTATCTTCAAGAAAGCCTCCCATCGTTTCAGCGACGTTGTGCTGGCCTTTGCCGCGGGTGTGATGCTGGCGGCCGCCGTACTGGGGCTGATTATGCCCTCGGTGGAGTACGGATTTGATATGTTTGCCTCCCCCACGGGAAGCGGCGCGGCGATGTCTCCTCTGACCGCCAAGCTCATAGCCCTCGTTATGACCATCGCGGGTATTTTTGTGGGCGCCCTCTGCCTTAATTTGGTTGACCGCTTAGTTCCCCATCTACATAAGATGGCGGACGTGGATCAGGAAAGCCATCCCCATAATAAAAGCGCGGGGAAGGTTCTTTTGTTCGTCATGGCTATCGCCATCCATAATCTCCCCGAGGGTATTGCGGCCGGCGTGGGCTTCGGCTCCGGCAATACCGCTGAGGCGTTGCTCATTGCGGGCGGTATCGCGTTGCAGAATATCCCCGAGGGTATGGTCATCATCGCGCCCATGCTGGCGGCGGGCATCAAGCCCGGTAAGACCTTCGCCATCGCTCTGGGGACGGGCTTGGTAGAGGTCGTAGGAACGCTCATCGGCTATTTTGCCGTGAGCGTTTCCTCCGCGATCCTCCCCTTTGCGCTGGCTTTTGCGGGGGGAACCATGCTCTATATCATCAGCGACGAAATGATTCCCGAAACCCACGCCCACGGCTGTGAGCGGGGGGCGACCTACGCCCTGCTGGTAGGCTTCTGCGTGATGCTGGTGTCGGATATTCTTCTTGGATGATGTGACTGATTTTCTGCCGGGTCTTTTGGCTATATTGTAAATGTTTCCGGGGGCGCTTTTGCGAATATCCTTGACAAGAGTCTATAATGAAAAGCACCTTAAAGTGAATCGGGCAGGTATCTCTTCGTCGAAAATCAGGAGCGCAGGCATGAAAAGACTTATCAATAACTTGATCAATAAAGCCAAAGAATTTCTCAAATGGGTCTGGCACGAGTGCAAGGACTGGCGCACGCTTGTTTTG
>JAZQXS010000320.1:0-1817 GCA_045633025.1 Eubacteriales bacterium
TGATCGAACCCATCCTGATTGACGGCAGAACGGCGACGAGGCGGATAGGTAAAGAGGACGGGCGATTCTTCTCCATCGTCCTCGGCTTCCCGTTTCGGGAGAGAAGCCAGAGTTTTCAGCACCTGCGGCGCCAAGCGAGCCGCCACAAAAGCAAATGCGCGGGGATCACCCTGATGCTTGAGATGGTAGACGAGCCGCTCGGGAACACCGTCGGTGCGGCCGCTATGGTAGAAGGTTAGATAGACCAGCCCCCGCGCGGCATCCTCCGCGGCCTTCCCTGCCGCCTCCGTGACGGCCGCCTCCCAGGCGGTACGGCAAAGGGGGCAAAAAATCGTATCGGAACCCGAAAATGGCGCCAAAAGCTCTCCGCATCCCACGCAACGGGGCGGAAAAAGGAGGTCGCGGAGGGCGTAGGCAGTTCTGCGGGCTGCCGGTTTGATACGGTTACCCATGATGAATCTCGGGACTATCGGTCCGTCCCATAATGTAGTCCATGCTGACCCCATAGTAATCAGCCAAGATCATCAAGGTATCGGTGGGCGGAATCCGTACACCGTTTTCAAATTTGGACAAAAGTGCCTGTTCGATGCCCGTGTCCATCTGAACCTGGAGTTGGGTCTTATTTTTGGCAATACGCAGTTCCTTCAATCGATTTTTCATAACCCGTTCCTTCGTTCTTTTTATGACATTTTATCATATTTCAGAATCGCACATCATGACAAACTGTCATAGCGCAAGATTCCACGAATTTACGGTTATAAACGAAAGGATGCCATCCTGCGATAACATCCTTTTTCAAACAAGCCCTAATTTACGAATAAAACCTTGATACCAAAATTTCTCGTGGTAGGGGCGCACCTGCGTGTGCGCCCGATACTTTTTCGGTGGGACGGGCGGACAACGCCGAGCAACATTCGGCAAGGTGCGTCCTTACCGAAGTTATTCAAGATTTTACAAGTGAATTCGTATCACATATTCTGGTGGAACTCCGACAGCTTCAGCCCGGGGTTCTTATCCAGCGCCCAATCGATCTCGTAGTCGCCCACGAATACAAGCAGGTTTCTTCCCTTCACGTCCTGCACCCACTTGGTGTTCTGCATGAGACGGAGGGAGGCGGGGTTGAGCTCGGCGGGATCGTTGTCGATATAGCGGATGAGCTGGTGAGGGGTGTCGCGCTTGTAGTACTTCACACCGTACTCGGATTCCATACGGAACTCCAGCACATCGAACTGGAGCACGCCGACCACACCCACGATGACCCTCTCCATACCCGTTCCGGGCTCAAAGAAGATCTGGATGGCACCCTCCTGGGCGATCTGGGTCATGCCCTTGGCAAACTGCTTGCGCTTCATGGAGTCGATCTGCTCAATGACCGCGAAATGCTCGGGAGCAAAGGTGGGGATGCCCGCGTACTGGATCTTCGCGCCCTTAGCGCAAATGGTATCACCGATGGAGAAGATACCGGGGTCGAACACGCCGATGATATCGCCCGCGTAGGCGGTGTCAATGATCTCCCGCTCCTGCGCCATCATCTGCTGGGGCTGCGCCAGCTTGACGGGCTTGCCCGCCTGCACGTGGAAATATTCCTCGCCGCGCTCGAACTTGCCCGAGCAGATGCGCATGAATGCGATACGGTCGCGGTGCGCCTTGTTCATGTTCGCCTGAATCTTGAATACGAAGGCCGAGAAGGGCTCGTCGAAGGGGGAGATCTCGGTGGGCTCCACGGCGGGATGCACGCTCTTATGGGACAGGGGGGCAGAGGTCATCTCCAGGAAACGCTCCAAAAACGCCTCCACACCGAAGTTATTCAGTGCCGA
>JAZQXS010000321.1:0-24393 GCA_045633025.1 Eubacteriales bacterium
CCAAGGACGCCCCCCTCGCCTCCCATCCCGTCCCCCTCACCCTCCGCGTGGCCTTTGTCAAGGGACCCTGCGGCGAGGAGCTGGAGTTCTTCAAGGCAACCGTGAGAGAGGAATAAGGAGAACCGCCGAGCAAGCTCGGCAGAGCAAGCTCGGCAGGGCTCTTTCCCCTCCCCCCGCTTAAGCCTCCTGTTGAAAAAAGGGGGCTTATACTAATTTACGAATAAAACCTTGAATCCAAAATCTCTCGTGGTAAGGGCGCACCTGCGTGTGCGCCCGATACTTTTTCGGTGGGACGGGGGGAGCTTCTTGTAAGGAAGCTCCCCCCGCATAATTCAAGATTTTATTTGATAATGAACATTACTTCTTGATCTGCTCGAATCGGAAATCCTCAAACCGCAGAACCTCGTCGGCCTCGCCGCGGAAGACGAAGCAGAGGCTATGGGTGCCGTGGGTGCATTCCAGACGGCAGGGGAATTCCTTGAATTGGTCATAACCGCCGGTATTTTCCACCTTGCAGTAGCCCAGCATAGCGCCGAAGGGGCTTCCCTCCCGCACCTCGATGGCGCAGGGCTTATCACTGCCGTTGGCTACCCGCAGATACATCAGTGCGTTCTGACGAATGCCGTTGACGTTCTGGAAATAGAGATAGGAGCCGTCGGTAATGCCCCGCATCTCAAAGCCGTCGGAGTTCTCCTTCTTGCAGACACCGTCCGAGGCGGCGAAGAACCACTCGCCCTTGATGGACTCCCAGGTGGCCTCGTACTGCCCCACGCCCTCCTCCATGATGAAGGGATCCACCACGATGTCGCCGTTGTCCTTGAAGTGGGCATATACCATCTTGGTGGTGCGGTAGTAGCGGTTCATGTCTGGCTCGCCCCAGTTTTCGGGGATGCCGTAGGTGAAGTAGGTCTGGTTGTGGAAGGTGAAATAGTTCCCGTGGTCGGTGAAGGCATCGTGGCAGAAGGTGCCGCGGTAGGTGTAGGGACCGTAGACGTTGTCCGAGGTGGCGTAGTAGGAGCAATGGCTGCCCAAGTAGTAGACGCCGTTCCACTTATTCAGGCTGGGCGCGTCGTTACCGGTCCAGGTGTTGATGATCTCGATGGGGCGGGGTTCCTCGGCCAGAGAGATCATATCATCGTTCAAGCGGGCAATGTAGTACTGCTTTCCGTCCACGGTGTAGCCGAAAACGATGTAGGGCGTGCGCGCCTCGTCATCGTCGATGAAGACGGCGGGATCATAGGAAGGGGTATCCACAAAGCCGCGGGGCAGGAGAGGCTTCCCCAGCGCATCCTTATAGGGGCCTGCGGGGCCGTCCTCGCTGACCGCCACGCCCGTGCAGAACTGGCAGTGGGAGAAGTAGAGGTAATGCTTCCCGTTCCGCTCGGCGGTGTCGGTGGCGTAGCAATCGGTGATCTTGCCTAAAAACGTGTCCTCGGGGTAGAAGGTGTATTCCAGCTTCCAGTTCAGCAGGTCATCGCTGGAAAAAATACGCCAATCGTCCATGGTGAAGTTGGTATTCTCGGGAGAGCGGTCGTGGGTGGTGAACATGTAGACCTTGCCGTTGTAGATACGGACGTGGGGGTCGCAGACTCCTTGATTGGGAATGATTCTCATAGCTTGACTCCTTTTTTTATTCGGCGCCGAAAAAGATCATGGCCGCACCCGCGCCGTTGAAGCGGATCTCGATGCTCGCGGTTCCGTCAGCCAACGGGGTCACCGTCACGGGCATGGAGGACCAGTATGTGGGAACGGTCTTCTTTTTGGTGATGTAGCAGAAGGTATCCCGCACCGTGGCGAATACCGAGATCACGCCCTTCCCCGTCTTCGAGTCGATCTTCTCATAGCACTCAAAGCCGGAACCGGTCATGCCGCTCTTGATGGCGGACTCTGCGGTAATGTCATCCCGTACCTGCTTGTAGCGGGACAGCACCTCTCCAAAGCGGGCGCGTCCCTCGGGGGAGATGGCGGGCAGATCGCCCCAGATACCGTTCTGTCCAAGGATGAGGGAGGCCAGATTGATGTCCTGAGATCCAATGGGATCGTCGGGCAGGTAGTGGGTGAGGAACAGCACCGAGGGGATCCACTTATCGAAGGTCAGAGGACTGCGGCAGATCCAGGGGCGGGCAGGGCCGGGATGCACGAAGATATTCGACCAGACGGTGTTGGGATCGTAGGGAATATTGTAGTTCTGATAGTAGGGGCCGTTATTGATGAGGAAGTATTTACCCACCGCCAAGAAGCCCAAGCCCACGCTGCGGTAGCCCTCGGTGATATCGAAGTCCACGATGACGTCGGGGCAAGCGGCGCAGATCTTATCCACGATCTTCTGCATATAAATGCCGAGATTGAAGGCGTAGGCATCGGCGCGCTCCTCGGGGGAGTTCTCCTCGGTACCGTGATGGTGGCGGGGGTCATTACAGCCGTACTGTCCCACGGCGTCCCACTTGAAATAGCTCACGCCCAGCTCCTTGGAAAGACCGATCAAGGTATCGGCCAATGCCTCCCAGTAATCGCTGACCAGACACAGGTTGTAGCTCTCCTCGGTGAGCCATACCGGGAAAGGATCGCCGGTATTTCCGTTCCAGGACATCTTGCACGAGGTGTTCTCAGCGAGAACCTTGCTGGTCACGGCCGCATGGGGCGGGCCGATCCACAGACCCAGCTTCATGCCGTAGGCATCCAGCTTGGCCTTGACGCTCTTGAGTCCGTCGGCGAACCGCTCGCGGTTGGGAACCCAATCGCCCGTTTTCTCGTACCAACCCGTGTCGATGACAAAAACGTCAATTCCCATTTCATGGGCGGCGTCGATCTCGGCCATCATACGCGCCTCGTTCATATCCGACAGGTAGGTCTTGTGGTTCCAGAAGCAGTTGCGCTCTTGGAAGCACCAGGAATTATAGAAGATGTAGGGCTTGCGGCTCTCGAGGTTCATGGTCACGTACTTGAGCTGGAACTCGCGGAAGGCGGCAGCCAGAGCATCCGTATCGCCGTGTACCATACCGAAATCCATCCAAATGGTTTCAAAGGGCTTATCGCCCAACGCGGTGCCTGCGAGGTAGTTGCCCTTTCTGGCCGAGAGGATCACCTCCCCGTCGGGGGTAAAGCGGAACTGAATGAAGGCATCGGGATACTGGGAGCCGTGCTCGTATGCCCAGAGGTAGCTGTCCGCGCCGTCCGTACCCGCCAGCAGGGGACCCATGACTGAGAAACGGTTGGCAAAGAAGCTGTCCTCGACGGGGATCTCATTCATGCAAAAGCTGTGCAGCATTTCGTTGAACTCCGAGAAGCGCACCTCGGTGAGGCGATCCTCGGCGGGCACGCAAAGCGTACCGTAATCCAGCTTTTCCCCGTCGGTCTTGGTCAGCCTGTGGGCACCGCCGCCCAGAAGCTGATACTTGTACTTGAGGATGGGCGATCCCTCAGCCACCCGCAGAAGCACCCGAAGGGTCAGGTCGGAGGAATCGGCGTAGACCGCGTCCACGGCGTACTCGGTCACGGCGGCGTTGCATTTCGTTTGCGACGCAAGCTCCACCGAGGCAAAGCGGGGGAGCAGAGCCTCCCCGTCCACCTCGAAAACGGGCCCTTGAAGAGCGCGTGACGCGGTAGGGGTGGCGTAGGTCAGCAGGGCGCGCTCGCCGCCGACGGTGAGATCATAGGTTGCAGTATGAAGAATATACATGGTCTTCTCCTTGTATTTTTAGAAATGAGCCGATTGCAAAATACAGGGTTTCCCCCTGCGCCCCACCAAAGAACGTTCCGAAAGAGTTATGCAACACTGTTTTCTTGAAAGTTTTGGGCGACCTTGGAACCCTTTTTCAAAAAGGGTTCCAAGCGGGGATTCAAGGGGGATTAGCCCCTCTGATAAACGGAGTTTGGCAATTACCCTATTTTCGGGTTTCTTTACGGATCACTTCCCCAGTGTTCGGATCATCCGTGACTCTACCGCGGCAGGGTCATCCTCACGGTAGACAAACAGCCGACCGCCGCGCAACGCGTCGTCGCCGTAGCAGCTATATCCGGCGCAAGCATCCCAGAACAGGCGGATACCGCAATATTCCGCGTCGAAATCATTCAGATGGGTGTGACCGCAGGATAGCGCTCGGATATCTCCCCGCTGAAGGATCGTAGCAAACAGACCGGTATTGAAGGGCGTACTGCCCAACGCCTCGTCATAGTGCCCTTCGCGCACACAAATGTCGGGATTGGCGCAGGCGGTTCGGTACTCATAGGGCGCAATATGCATACACATCAGTCCGGGCACCTTTTTCCCCGCCTCCGCCTCCAAGGCCAGAGATGCGCTCCAGTACCAGGCTAACTGGTCGAAGTAGATCATGCCCCACACGCCGTAGCCCACGGGTTGCGCGGGCAATCCGGCCGCCTCCGCCATGCTCTTTCCTCCGATCAAAGGATCCAAGCAGCTCACATGATGGTTGGTATCCAATCCCCACACGGCCAGAGCGGGCTTTTCATCCCGTCCGAGAATGGGCAGGACAAAGTTGGATTTTCCGTGAACGGCAGAATCCGTATGTCCCGACACACAGTAGGGATAGCTTTCGTAAATTTCCTGCTGGCGGTCGATGGGAACCTCGGCGTCGTAATCGTGGTTACCGTAGACGTGAGCCCACGGGATACGCCGAGCGATCAGCGGCGCGGTGAACGTATCCAAAAAGGCTTTGAGATCCGCCTCGCTTTGGATGGCGGGGCCGTAGCAATTATCGCCGCCCAAAATGACGAGATCGGGCTCGCACTCATCGAGCAGTACCTCCACCGAACGAAGAGAACGGGGATCGTAGCAGGCAGACTCTTGAATGTCGGACATCATCAGCACCCGAAACGTACCGTCGGAGCGAAAACGAAGGGGTAACAGGGACATAGTAGTTCTCCTTTCCGGGTCAGTGTAAAAGCAGAGCGGAGACGGGTCACTCCCGTCCCCGCAGAGAATGTGTGGATTATTCGCCGTCCTCCACGAATACGTTACGGATGGCCTCCAGATAGCCGTAGCCGTACTTGGTATCGGGCTCCAGGTAGGAGGTCTCGGTCCATTCGTTCCAGCTATTGATGGTGATCAGGGGAACGGGGAGGTTGTGGGTATCCACGTACTCCTTGGCCTTGACAAGCGCCTTTTGGAAGTTTTCGGGGCCATTGTTCCTGCACACGCACCCCGTGAAATTGATGAAGCGGGGGTTATTATCCCAGCCGATGGAAACGTGCGGGTAGTACGGCACGGTGTAGTCCGCGTCCATGCGCGCCCACTCGTCATATACCTGGGGCAGGATATCCTTTTCGTAGTCGCGATCCATCCAGCAGAAGTGGCAGAACTGGTAGTTGGTCACGCTGTCAAAGCCCAGGGTAGGAACCACTTCCTTGGTGGACATTTCGTGAGAGCCATCCACGCCGCTCATATTGGTCACGCGCTCGCCCCACGCGGTGAGCTGGAGCTCCAGACCGGGATGCCCGGCCTTGACGCACTCCTCGCGGAACCAATTCAGCGCTTCCTTGGTCGCCTCGATACCGCCCAGACCCTTCACAAGATTGTCCACGTCGTAGATCATGAACAGGGGCTTGCCGTTGATCTTATAGTAATTGGGGCGGGAGAAGTAATTATCGATGATACGGTGCACCACCTTTTCGAACTCCACGCGATCCACCGAGCCCAGCCAGACGTTGGGATCGCCGCCGATACGGCCAAGGTCAGAGAGACGGACATCCCAGGTGTAGCCGGCGTCGTGGTTCGCCCACATGAGGTAGAACTTCATCTTTTCATTGTTGGAGGCGCCGAGGAAGCCCTCGTCCAGGCATTGCTCCAGGAAGGGGCGGCGGTCATACCAGTACCAGTCGTAGATGAACACGTTGACGCCGTGCTTCACGGCCTCATCGATCTGCATCTCCATGACCTTGGGGTCGGCCTCGTCGCAGCAGCCCCACAGGGGCTTACGATTCCACTCATAGTCGGCGGGCTTGTGAGACATGCGGGAGGGGACGCTCATAACCGTCTGCCACTCGCCGATGCCGTCGGGCCAGAACTGGCGGGCGCGGAACTCCTTACCGGTGTAGGAAGGCCATATGTAGGCCGCGATATCGTATTTTTGCATAGAACCTATCTCCTTGATGTATAATGGTTGGATGGATGTATTATAGCACAGATCCCGGGAAATTGCAATAGGGTGTGGTTTTTTTCTACGTATTTTTCGTCAATTCTTCCCCAATCCGTACTTGCGGATGAAGTAAGTCGCCGTACAGCTCCAGGCATGGCACATGCTGTTCATCTTTCTGTCGCCGTAGGGGGAGAAGTCGGGATCGGCGGGCACGTAGGCCTCAAAGAAGGTGTCCGCGCCGGCCTTGACCATACCGCCCCAGATACGGCGGATGTACTGCTCGGCCTCCTCACAGGCACCCACGCGGAACAGCGCATCCACGGCGTAATGGTGCATGTAGGGCGTAAAGGGCTTCACGGACTCCTCGGAGCGGACAACGTCCAGCATGACCCGCTTGGCTTCCTCGCCATCGACCACACCGCCCAGTACCATCCACGCCGTCGCGTGCACGCTGTACTGGTAGCCGTCCCGCTCGTTGATAAACGCGCCCTTTTCCTCGTCGTAGAAAGCTTGGCGGGCGGCGGCGCGGCCTGCCTCCAGCCGCTCTCGGTACACGGCGGCGGCGGGATCCCCCTGCGCCTCCAGCGCACGGCTCCACAGATCCAGCGTATAGAGGTACACACCGTGGAGAGACGCGGCCTTATTCAGCCCGGGGCACCAGTCGATGAACCAATCTCCGCAGGTGTTGTTGACAAGCCCCTGCCCGTCCCGATTCGCGTCGGCCGCATCCAGGATCCCCTTGGCCACGGGGTAGAGGTCGCGGAAGGTCTCCGTGTCGCCCGTATGGGTGTACAGGTCGCACAGGGTATTCACGAACATGAAGCCGTAGTCCAGAATATGCCAGTAGCCCGAGACGAAAATGGGATTCTCGTAGACGTAGCCGGGCATGAGTCCGTACTCGTTGCGGTCGGCCGCGCCGAACAGGTACAGACAGCGCTTGGTCAGGGCAACATTTTCAAAGGTATAGTAGTTCGCCAACGCCTCCAGGCGCAGATCTCCGATCCAAAGCCGTCTGTCCCGCTTGGGGCCGTCCTCAAAGACGCGCTGCATACAGTTGCGAAGGGTGTGGACAGCCACGCGGTCGATGGCGGCCAGCTCTCCGTCCCGGAGGTCGCAGGGCTTAAGGGTATCCATATCCGCCGAGGAAACCGCCTCAAAGGCAAACTCGGACAGCGTGACGGGCTGGGAAGTATAGTGAAGCTTGATCAGAATGTAGCGGGCAGCAAAGCGGCGGGGGAGTCTGTGCACGCCGGGGAAATCCAGGCTGACGAGCTCGTCCTGCAGCCAGGAACGGCTGAGACTGCCGTGATAATCGTTGAAATCATCCTCCAGCTCCCGCGCGGTCTCGCAGAAGCGGAACTCGATGCGGGCGGGGGCGTCGTTATACCAGTGGGCGTGCCAGAGCTTGAAGGACAGATAGCCTACATAGTGATTGCCCAGATCCAGAATCATGGTATCTCCGTTCGAAAGCGGCCGTACCTCCGCCTCGGGGCGGATCACGGTGGTATGCAGAGCGGGCAGGTTCTCGTCGGCTTTTTTCAGGTAGTAGGATTTCACGATCGTTCGCTCCTTTTTTCATTGTATTTTTTGGAAACGGGGTGTCATTCAAACGCCACTGCATTCGAGACACCCCGTTTCTATTGGGAATTATTTGGACATGATCTCCTTCAAAGTGCAGGCCGCCTTGCGGATGTCGGCCTCGGGAGTCGCGCCGCACTCACGCTCAATCGTGAGGAAGCCACGATAGCCGATCTCCTCCAGAGCGGCCATGTAGGCAGGGAAAGGTACGCCGCCATCACCCAGAGGCGTCTCTTCAAAGTAGCGGGTACCGAAATATTCCTCGGGAATGGGGTGCACCACGGCGTAGATGAACTCGGGATTGCCGCGCTTGAGCATCACGCCGTCCTTGGCGTGGGTATGCACGATGTAATCCTTCAGGTTATGAACGGCCTGCACGGGGTCGTCGCCCGTAACCATGACCAGGTTCGCGGGGTCAAGATTCACGCCGACACCGCGGGTGCCACCCAAGGAATCCAGGAACATCTTCAACACAGCCGAGGTCTCGGGGCCGGTCTCCACGGCAAAGCGGGCGCCGATGGAGTCAGCGTATTCTGCCAGCTCATGGCAAGCGGCCTGCATGATCTTGAAGCGCTCGTGGTTGGGATCATTGGGAACCACGCCGATATGGGTGGTCACAATACCGCAACCCATGTCCAGAGACATATCCAGAATGCGCTTGGACTTCTCGATCAACTCGGGATTCTTCTCGGCGTTGCCGAAGCCGTGACCCAGATCGCCGCACAGGGCGGAGAAGCGCAGGCCATGGGAATCCAGCAGATCCACCATCTCGCGGCGGGCGGCCGCATTCATGTTTTCGGGGGCGTGAACACCGCTGGTCGCATACATCTGGATACCCTGAGCGCCGACCTCGGCGGCCTTGGCTACGGCCTCGCGGTCATTTTCCAGGCGGAAGGACTCCAGCATAACGCCGATGGGAAACTGATACATAATTCTCCTCCATTCTGCTCCTGCGGAGCATAAAAATCATAGTCAAATATGCGAATACACGGGAAAATATCCGCTCGAGTCGGTCGGATCATACCATTTTTTGCAAGGAAAAGCAAGCTTGCATTACTGATCGTCGCTGTCCAGACGCAGGACGGCCATGAAGGCCTCGGGAGAAACCTGCACCGAGCCGAGCTGGCGCATCTTCTTCTTACCTTCCTTCTGCTTTTCCAAGAGCTTCTTCTTACGGGTGATATCGCCGCCGTAGCACTTGGCCAACACGTCCTTACGCATGGCCTTGACCGTCTCGCGGGCGATGATCTTGGAGCCGATGGCGGCTTGGATTGGGATCTCGAAGAGCTGGCGCGGGATGTTCTCCTTCAGCTTTTCGGCCACGCGGCGGGCGCGAGAGTAGGCCTTCTCCTCGTGGACGATGAAGGACAGGGCATCCACCTGCTCGGCGTTGAGCAGGAAATCCAGCTTCACCAGTTTGGAAGGCTCATAGTCCAGAAGCTCGTAGTCCAGGGAGGCATAGCCGCGGGAGCGGGATTTGAGGGCGTCGAAGAAATCGTAGATGATCTCGTTGAGGGGGAGGTGGTAGTGGAGCTCCACGCGGGTCTGATCCAGGTACTTCATATCAATGAAGGTACCCCGTCTATCCTGGCAAAGATCCATCAGACCGCCCACGAATTCGGTGGGAGAGATGATATTGGCCTTCACGATGGGTTCGCGAGCCTCCTTAATGAGATCGGAGGTGGGGTAATTGGAAGGGTTATCCACGATGATCTCCTGCCCGTCGGACAGGGTGACCTCATAGACCACGCTGGGGGCGGTGGTGATCAGATCCAGATTAAACTCCCGCTCCAGACGCTCCTCAATGATCTCCATATGAAGCAGTCCAAGGAAGCCGCAACGGAAGCCGAAGCCCAGCGCCACCGAGGTCTCGGGCTCAAAGGCCAGCGCCGCGTCGTTGAGGCGGAGCTTTTCCAGCGCGTCGCGCAGGTCGCCGTAGCGGGCGCCGTCGGCGGGGTAGATACCGGCGTAGACCATGGGGTGCGCCTCGTGGAAGCCGGGGCAGGGCTCGTCCGTGGGATTTTCGTGGAGGGTGACGGTATCACCCACCTGGGTCTCGCTGACCGACTTGATGGAGGCGGTAAGGTAGCCGACCTCGCCGGCGCGGAGGCACTCGGTGCTCTTGAGGCCGAAGGGCTCCAGCGTACCCACGTCCACCACGTCGAAGGTGGCGCCGGTGCTCATGAGGCGAATCTTGTCGCCCGCCTTGAGGCAACCGTCGAACACGCGGATATTGACCACGACGCCCAGGTAACTGTCGTAGTAGGAGTCAAAAATGAGCGCCTTGAGGGGAGCGTCCTCGTCGCCCGTAGGGGCGGGGATGTCGCGGACGACGGCCTCCATCACGTCGGCGATATTCAGGCCGGTTTTAGCGGATACAGCGGGGCAGCCCTCGGCGGGAATGCCGATAACCTCCTCGATATCCTCGCGGCAGCGGTCGATCTGCGCCGAGGGAAGGTCGATCTTATTGATAACGGGGACGATCTCAAGTCCCGCGTCCACCGCCAGGTAGGCGTTGGCGAGGGTCTGCGCCTCGATGCCCTGGGTCGCGTCCACCACCAGCAAAGCGCCGTCGCAGGCGTTGAGGGAGCGGGAGACCTCATAGTTGAAGTCCACGTGGCCGGGGGTATCGATGAGGTTGAACTGGTAGGTCTCGCCGTCGGGGGAGACGTAGTCCAGCTTCACGGCGCGGGCCTTGATGGTAATGCCGCGCTCCTTTTCCAGCTCCATATTATCCAACACGCGGTTCTCCATTTCGCGGGCAGAGAGGGTCTGGGTCAGCTCCAGAATACGGTCGGCCAGGGTGGATTTACCGTGATCGATGTGGGCGATGATGGAAAAATTCCGAATGTGCTTCATGCGTTCACTTTGTGCCATAGGGTTCCTTTCGTGGGGAGCGAGAGGACGAGGGGCTCTGCCCCTCACCCCCGCTCAAACCCTTTTTGAAAAAAGGGTTTGAGAATCCCAAAAACTTTTAAAATAATTTACTGTACAGCAAGTATTTTCCGTGTACAATACTCCGATTGTTATTATACAGTATTTTGGAGGATTCGGCAAGGGGTTTTGGGAAATTTTTTATGCTTGGATGTGAATTTTTTTGTTGAAATTTGAGGAAAGATACCCTTAAAGGTCACGGGCGGACGACCCGCACCGGCTTGCCCTTCTTTTCGGCATATCGAATGGTGTATTCAGACCCCTTGGATATCCCGTCCCAAACAACCAGAACCTCGTCTGCCATATCCACCATCTGCTCGTTTCGCTTTAAGGGAGCCGCCCGTCTGTAACACTCATATTGCGGCCGGACAACGATCTTGCTCAATCCGTGTTCATCTGCGTACTGCTCGGCCAAGGTATCTATCCCGTTGGCGCCGCCGCTGATGATGGTATCGGTTTCCGGTAAAATATACGGGGTTAAATCAAATTCGGTGATGCTCCTGGAACCTGCGATCAATAATTTCATATCTTCTCCTTTTTATCATGTTCGCCACGTTTTGCACTTATATAGGTGCATTCAAATTATAGCATAAGACTATAATTAAGTCAAGTACATTTGAAAACATGGTGAATATATGAACAAAGAGATCGAAACCAAAATAGGCAACAACATCCGCCGTCTGCGGGAGCAGGCGGGTATGACCCAAGACACCTTGGCCGCCAAGCTCCAGCTAAGTGGTTGTGACATCACCCGAAGCGCTGTCGCCAAGATCGAGGTGGGTCAGCGGCATCTGTACCCCGATGAGCTCATGCTCATCAAACAGATCCTCCACGTTGAGTACGAGGATATTTTTCGTATGAATGATTGAGCAGGACGTCCTTCGCCCAAGGGAACCGTCCTGCTCTTTTCTGTTGTATGTCGATTTCATGAAAGCCATGAATTTTTTTGACAAAATCTATGCAAAGCCCTTGATTTTTGTCACAAAATGAAGTATAATTAAACTGTAATTAAACTCAATATGAACTCAACCACAATACCGAGGGAGGACTCACCATGAACAACGAAACCGCCGCCGTCGAAACCGCGACAGCCGAAGCCCCCGCCGTCGAGCCCCGCCTGCCCCGTCCCGCTCCCCGCAAAAAACGCATGGGCGACCGCAAGGACGGCCGTTTGGTGCGCACCGCTCAGCCCATGAATAAAATGATGGCCTTCATCATGAAGGATCGCGCCGACGCCATGAACTATTTCGCCGAGGAAATGGACGTCACCGAAACCGACGCATTCTGCAAAAAAATGATCGAGGACGGTTATGAGGGCTTCAGCTTCCTGCATATTATGCTGGCCGCCTACGTCCGCGTGATCTCCCAAAAGCCCGCCCTCAACCGCTTCATCAGCGGTCAGCGCATCTACGCCCGCAAGAATATTGAGGTCAATATGACCATCAAAAAGGACATGCGGGAGGACTCGCCCGACACCTGCATCTCGGTTATTTTCGAGCCGGACGATACGGTGGTGGACGTCTACGAGAAATTCAACGCCGCCGTCCAAAAGGAAAAGGACAAGGAAGAGCTGGATTCGAGCTTCGACAAGACCGCCGGCACCCTGGCTTCCCTCCCCCGCCCCATTCTCCGCGCCGCCATCCGCTTCCTCTTCTGGCTGGATTACCACGGCTGGATCCCCAAGTCGCTGACCGATCTCTCCCCCTTCCACGGAAGTATGATCATCACATCCATGGGATCCCTGGGAATCAAGCCCATCTACCACCACATCTACAATTTCGGAAACCTCCCCGTATTCATCTCCTACGGCATCAAGCGCACCGCCTACCGTCAGAAGCGGGACGGCACTACTGAGCAACGCCGTATGGTGGACATCAAGGTCGTCACCGACGAGCGTATCTGCGACGGCTTCTACTTCGCCTCGGCCTTCAAGATGATCCGCCGTCTCGTGGAGCATCCCGAGCCCCTGATCAAGCGCCCCGAGCAGATCTTTGAGGATATCGACTGATCCTCCGCATACCGCGCCCGCCGTGGCGCGGTATGTTTTTTCCTTCTTGATGTATATTTTTCTGTATAATCGTATATTTTCAAACCAACTAAAATTTTTTCGCATATTTTTTCAAAAACCCCTTGACAAATCCGCCGCGAAGGTTTATAATAGTGCCCATCAAAAGCAATGAGCGGAAACAAGTAGACCGCCATGACCCGCACAGAGAACCGTCGGTTGGTGTGAGACGGAGGGGTTGTTACGGTTGAATACATTCCGGGAGCTGTGGTCTCGAAGCGTCTCTCCGATCAAGAGATGCCCAGGGAACAACGGGATTCGCCCGTTACAGCGATGAGGCATACAAGGCGTGCGACAGCGGCGGCGGCCGGTACATCCACCCCCGCAGAACCATTCCCCACGTGCCCGACGAGGTTCCTCCCTGTGAGGGGTGGAATAAATTGAGGTGGTACCGCGGTATATCCGCCCTCTTTCCGTCAAACGGAGGAGGGGCGGTTTTTTGTTTTGTACCCGTCCCGCTCCGACAATTCCATTCTTTTCTTCAGGAGGATCCTATCATGATCGTCAAGCTCGCCATGATCGTTGTTTTCTTCGCCATCACCCTTTTGGTTGGCGTTCTCTCCGCCCGCTCTGCCAAGGGTGTGGACGGTTTCGTTTTGGGCGGCCGCTCAGTCGGCCCCTGGCTCACCGCTTTCTCCTTCGGTACGTCCTACTTCTCCGCCGTCATCTTTATCGGATACGCCGGCCGCTTCGGCTGGAACTTCGGTCTGGCCTCCACGTGGGTCGGTCTGGGCAACGCCTTCATCGGCTCTCTGATGGCCTGGATGCTCCTGGGTCGCCGTACCCGCGTCATGACCCAGCACATCGGAAGCCGCACCATGCCCGACTTTTTCGGTCTGCGCTACAAGTCCAAGGCGCTCCGCTTGGTCGCCGCCTGCATCGTATTCGTCTTCCTCATTCCCTACACCGCCTCCCTCTTCAACGGTCTGGCTCAGCTCTTCTCGGCCTCCTTTGACCTGCCCTACTGGGGCTGGGTGCTCATCATGGCCGTGCTGACGGGTATCTACGTCATCGTGGGCGGTTACATGGGCTCGGCTGTCAATAATTTCATCCAGGGAATCATCATGCTGGTGGGTATCGTGGCGGTCATCGGCGCGGTGCTGGGCAACAACGGCGGTCTGATGGAGGCCATCGCCAAGCTCTCCGAGGGCTCGGTCACCTCCGCCGCCGGCACCGAGTTCAAGGGCGCCTTCACCTCCTTCCTCGGCCCCAATCCTCTCCAGCTTCTGGGCGTGGTCATTCTGACCTCCCTGGGTACCTGGGGTCTGCCCCAGATGGTGGGTAAGTTCTACGCCATCAAGGACGAGAGCGCCATTAAGAAGGGCACGCTGATCTCCACCATCTTTGGTCTGATCGTGGCGGGCGGCTGCTACTTCCTGGGCGGATTCGGCCGTCTGTACGCCGACAGCGTACCCATGAACGCCGCCGGTACCGCGCCCGCATCCTTCGACGCCATCATCCCCGCCATGCTGAATTCGGTTGAGACATCCATGGGCTCGGCCGGTGCCTGGCTCATCGGTCTTGTGCTGATTCTGGTACTGGCCGCGTCTATGTCCACGCTGTCCTCCTTGGCCATGACCTCCGCCTCCACCATCACCCTGGATCTGGTGGCTCCCCTGTCCAAGAAGGCCAAGAGCGAGAAGTCCAATATGCTCATCATGCGCGTCCTGCTGGCTGTCTCCATCATCATCGCCGCCGCCATCGCCATTTTGGTGGTCACCAACAAGGAAATGGCCTCCAAGCTCTACATCTCCGACCTCATGGGCATCTCCTGGGGCGCTCTGGCGGGTTGCTTCCTGGCTCCCTTCCTGTACGGTCTCTACTGGAAGAAGACCACCAAGGCCGCCGTATGGGTCAGCTTCGCCACGGGTCTCGGTATCACCCTGACCCAGTTCATTCTGAACGCGGTGCTGAAGATCACCTTCGAAAATCCCGTCCTGGCTTACTTCTGCGGCTCCTCCATCAACGCCGGTATGCTGGCTATGCTGGTGGGTCTGATCCTGGTTCCCGTTGCTTCCCTCCTCACCCGCAAGTCTACCCCCGAGGGTACCGACGAGGTCTTCTCCTGCTATGAGCGTATGGTCACGGTTCCCGTGGACACCGCGCTGGAGAAGGGCGAGTGATCATCCAACCCATATTTCGCAAAAGTGCGGCCCACCCTTTGGTGAGCCGCACTTCCTTCGTCCGCGCCTGCGTCATGTCCTCTTTGAAAAGTGAGGTCAATATACGTCAAATCCGCGGTTTTCCACCGAGGCATCCCCCCGATGAGCCTTGAATTGCCTGCGGATATCCTCGACCTGCCCCGCCGCGATGAGGTATGCGTACTCCACGGGCTCGAAGCTCTTCAGCGCCAGCTTACGGATCGGGGCGATGTACCCGCAGGAGACCGCCGCAGGATCCTTGGAGCCGTCGTATTCGTGCCGCCCCGCCAAGGTGCGGTGGATGTTGGGAGTAAACAGCCCCAGACCGTAGCCGTCGTCGTCCGCGAAAGCGCTCCACACCTCGGTGTTTCCCTCCGCGGGAACAAAGGTGCAAGCGTCCCAATCGGTAGGCCAGAAGGGCAGGTTCCGTCTCACCGCCAGCTCGCCGTCAATCCAAGGACGGTCGCCCTCATAGAAATAGTAGTTGTTCAGGTAGCTGACGGTATAGAAGGCAGGCATCTCCTGGTCGCGGAGGGGATGAACCCAGCCCGAAAAGTCCACAAAGCGGTTCTTCACCACCAGAACGTCGCCCTCCAGGCGGTACCAATTCTCCATGTAGGCGTAGGTTGTCCCGCCTTCATGCCCCCAATCGCGGGGGCGGCACTTGATATAGACCTCCCCCTCGGTGATGCGGAAGTCGATCAGCTTGCTCTTGTGGTTGCCTCGATCCCCGCCCTGAACGGGGTTATAGCCCCAGCGATTGCCCATAAACTCTCCGCAGACGTAGGGAGGCTCCGAGGTGCCGTAGTAGGATTGCTGGATCAGTCGTCCCGTGTCAAAGCGGTTCAGCAGGTTCTCAAGCCCTTCCACGGGGCAGTTTTTATCGGCCAGATAGGACAGCCCGCCGCCCCAGCAGAGCTCGATGCCCACGCGGTAGCGGTGATTTTCCATGAAGTAGGTCTTCTCAACGGGGACATCCGCCACATCGGCTGAAAATCTCAGCAGGTCAAACCTCCCCCGCTCGTGGTTGATGGTGCGGAGCTTCAGAGTCAGAACCCGCTCGGCGGAGCCGTGGGTCAGGAAGCTATTTATATAGGAAGAAAAGGTGACACCCTCCCCCGCCTCCAGGAAGAAATCCTCCTCGGTCTCGGCTCCGCAGGCCTCGTAGACCAGCGTACCGCAAAGGGGAACGTCGGCGGTGTAGGTCAGCGCGTAACGGTTAAAGGGGCAGACGGCGGGCAGGGTCAGTTCCCTATCTCGTTGGGTCAGTCCATACATAGCGGCTCTCCTCTCGGGATATTTGCTCCATTATACCACAGTCCCCCCAAAAAATCAACCCTTTCCCGACGGACGGCATATACTGACGGTGAGACTCTACATAGAAAGGAAGGTATCTGGCGTGAAGATCGTCGTTCTGCGCTCGCCCACCCTGTTGGCTCCGATCCTGCGGAGGATGTTTGGAATACGGAAGGAAAAACGGCGGTAACGGATGCTTTTGGGAGGCGGCGGCCTCCCTTTTTTCTGTAATTCAAAAAAAAATATACTTCTGTCCCCTTGTCCCTTTCGTGATTCTGCCAATCTCCGCCCCATCGAAATCAAGTTTGACAGACAAATTGTATGAAATCCAAAAAATATTCAGAAACACCTTGACATGCAAAGGAAGTTGTGGTATAATGACATCACCTCTGCGAAGAGTTTTTTTGTTGTGTCCGAAGCTTGCGCCACAAGACGGACACGGGCCTTCGGAGAGGGAGGTACACGGCAGTTTCACTTCCGTGAGACTGCAAATAATTTTTTATGGGAGGTGCCGATATCATGGCTAATGAAGTACGCGTCAAGGTAACTCTGGTGTGCACCGAGTGCAAGCAGAGAAACTATGACACAATGAAGAACAAGAAGAACAACCCTGACAGACTGGAGCTCAAGAAGCACTGCAAATTCTGCCGCAAGCACACTCTTCACAAAGAGTCCAAGTGATTGGGAGGTTTGAGTATGTTTAAGAGCAAAAAGCTGGCTGTCCTGGCCGCTCTGCTGTCTCTCTTGATGCTGGTTATGATGGCTGTTCCCGCTTATGCGGACGAGGCTGTCACCACCGCCGAGGAGGTCACAACCGCCGCGGAAACCTTCGCGGAGACCGCCCCCGAGACCGACGCAGACGAAACGGCTGACGGAACCGAGGCTGCTACGACCGAGGCAACCACCGAGGAGGATACCTCCGTACTGGCCGCCGAGAAGAAGGAGCAGATGACCCGCGGTATCATCAACCTGGCCGTAGGCGCAGTCATCCTGATTGCCCTGGTTATCCTTGCGATCAAGTTCCGTGCCAAGATCCCCACTTGGTGGAGAGGTCTGAAGTCTGAGTGCGGCAAGATCACTTGGTGCCCCAAGGACAAGCTGAAGAAAAACGTATTCGTCGTCGTCATCATCATCCTCGCCATCGCCATCGCCATTGGCGTTCTGGACTTCGTATTCTCGAGAGGTATGATCCTCCTGGGGAACGTATTCCACTAATAGGTGATCGGTCATGAGTGATATCGATGAGATGAACGTAGGCCCGCGGTGGTATGTGGCGCACACCTATTCGGGCTATGAAAGCAAGGTCAAAGCAAATCTGGAAAAGATCGTAGAGAACCGCGGTCTCGGAGACAAGATCTTCGACATCCGCATTCCCGTCGAAACCATTGTGGAAAAGAATGGCGACGTCGAGAAGGTGATCGAGGTGAAGGTATTCCCCAGCTACGTCTACATCAAGATGATTATGACCGATGAAAGCTGGCACGCCGTTCGTAACATTACGGGTGTGACCGGTTTCGTAGGCCCCGGCTCCCGTCCGACACCCCTGTCCGACGCCGAGGTGGAGGCTTTGAACATTGAGGAGGTCAAGGTATGTCTTTCCTTCAAGGAGGGCGACAACGTGCAGATCGTTGGCGGCCTGTTCGAAGGATATACAGGCGTTGTCCAGTCGATCTCCGACGATCTCCGCAACGTCACGGTGCTGGTCAAGCGTGGCCGCCGCGACATGCCTGTCGAGCTTGAGGCATCTATGATCAAGCCCGCCGACTGATCGTTTTCCAACGCAACTCCGGGCATATGCCCCATCGGACTCCACTGAATCGCGGAGTCCCGTCTGCATCAAATCCCCGATTCGGGGTGCGGCACGGTGTGCTTTGCCGCAACCGCGTCCGTCGTGGGAGGGAGAAAATACTGCCGCTGGCAACTCTCCCGTACAAGTACCACATTTGGAGGTTCAATCATTATGGCAAAGAAAATTATGGGTTATATCAAGCTCCAGCTTCCCGCCGGTAAGGCTACCCCTCAGCCTCCCGTAGGTCCCGCTCTGGGTCAGTACGGTGTGGCTATCCCCGTATTCACCAAGGAATTCAACGAGCGCACCAAGAATGACATCGGTCTGATCATCCCCGTTGTCATCACCGTGTACGCTGACCGTTCCTTCACCTTCATCACCAAGACTCCTCCCGCTCCCGTTCTGATCAAGAAGGCTGCCGGTATCGACACCGCTTCCGCCAAGCCCAACAAGAACAAGGTCGCTTCCCTGACCCGTGAGCAGGTTCAGAAGATCGCAGAGACCAAGATGCCCGACCTGAACGCAGGTTCTCTGGAGGCAGCCATGAGCATGATCGCCGGTACTGCCCGCAGCATGGGTATCACCGTCGAGGACTAATTGAAGGAGGTATAGGGAAATGGCTAAAGTTGGAAAGAAGTACTCCGACAGCGCAAAGCTGAGCGAGAAGAACAAGATGTATGATCCCGCCGAGGCTCTGGCTCTGGTTTGCCAGACTTCCAAGGCAAAGTTCGATGAGACCATCGAGATTCACATCCGTCTGGGTGTTGACTCCCGTCACGCTGACCAGCAGGTTCGTGGCGCCGTTGTCCTCCCCAACGGTACCGGTAAGACCGCTCGCGTCCTGGTATTCGCTAAGGGCGACAACATCGCCAAAGCTCAGGAGGCAGGCGCTGACTACGTTGGCGGCGTTGAGCTGGCTGAGAAGATCATGAAGGAGAACTGGTTCGACTTCGACGTCGTCATCGCTTCCCCCGACATGATGGGTACCATCGGTCGTCTGGGTAAGGTTCTGGGTCCCAAGGGTCTGATGCCCTCTCCCAAGGCCGGCACCGTCACCCCCGACGTTGCCAAGGCTGTTCGCGAGGCTAAGGCCGGTAAGATCGAGTACCGTCTCGACAAGACCAACATCATCCACTGCCCCATCGGTAAGGCTTCCTTCGGCGCTGAGAAGCTCCAGGCTAACTTCGACACCCTGGTCGGTGCCGTTGTTAAGGCTAAGCCCGCCGCTGCTAAGGGTCAGTATATCAAGTCCTGCGTGATCGCATCCACCATGGGCCCCGGCATCAAGATCAACCAGTCCAAGCTGGGCTAATCTGAAAGCCGTCCATCGTAACTTGATACAATAAAAGAATCCGCTGAGTTTTTGGCTCGGCGGGTTCTTTTTTTACTGCTTTCTAAACGTCTGCGCTATGGTCTGCCTGCTGGCGCTCATCTGCAACCGCAAGATTCTCCGGGAAGAGAAAAACGCGAAAAAGAACAGATGACCGATCCCCACAGCGCCCGA
Organism: Eubacteriales bacterium; assembly: GCA_045633025.1. Taxonomy (GTDB): domain Bacteria; phylum Bacillota; class Clostridia; order Oscillospirales; family CAG-272; genus CAMEON01. The sequence goes on from JAZQXS010000321.1 coordinate 19,403, forward strand.
TAGGGCGGTTTACACCTCTGTAAGCCGCCCGGGTTATTTTGCTCGGTGTTTTTTTGCACAAGCTCTTGACAAATCCTGCTCCTTGTGCTATACTATACATGCATCGTTATGCGATACATCTTAATTCGCCACAAGGAGGACTACATGAAGATCAGCAAAGAACTGCTCAAAGGCTCCACAGGCACTATGGTGCTGGGGCTTCTGGCCGAGGAGGATATGTACGGCTACCGCATCATTCGGGAGATCGAGGAGCGATCCAACACCGTCTTTCGCATGAGCGAGGGGTCGCTGTACCCCATCCTTCATTCCATGGAAAAGGACGGTCTGCTGGAAAGCTACCGCAAGGTCAGCGAGATCGGCAAAGAGCGGAAATACTACCGTATCACCGAAAAGGGCCGTCTGCAACTCAAGATCAAGCTGGCAGAATGGGAACTGTTTTCCACCAGCGTCGCCCAAGTACTCAAACCCAAGGAGGCCGCCTCCCATGAGTGAGTCCATCAGCCCCCGGGCTTTGGAGGATATCCGTCAGGCCGTCTACCGGATATGCCGCGGCATCCGACCGAGAAAAGCTCGCTTATATGCGGAGATCGAGTACGAGGAGCACGTGGAGGACCACGTATACCGTCTCCTGCTCCAAGGTGTCCCCGAGGATAAGGCCGTGACCCTGGCGTTGGATGCCTTGGGAGACCCCGAAAACCTGTGCCACATGCTGTGCTCGGTTCACAACCGCGTCCCAGCCAATTTGGATACCAAGCTTTTGTGGCTGGGTGCCCGTTTCCTGGCCGCATTCTTTGTCCACGGAATCATGACAGGATTCAAGCTACTGGAGAACTACCCCATTTTGTGGCTCATCCCCGTGCTGATCGTGACGGGATCGGCCCCCTTCCGATACCTTCGCTCGCTGGTCATACGTGTCAAGCAGACTTCCCGCATCCGTCGGGTCTGCCGTCAAAAAGGATTCACCCTCCGTCGGATGGCCTCCCCCATCCTGTCGGTGTTCTTCACCGCTCGGCGTCCCGAATGGGTCATTGAGGCTGACAGCCGCACCTACTGCGTCCATTTTCTCGCCATCCACGACCGTCACGCCGTCATGCGCTTACTGGATAGCTTCGCCTATACGTTGACCACCACCCACGGACAAGGGGCACGCTTTATTGACCGAGCCCCACGCCGTTTCAATTCTCTCCGCACCGGCGATCAGACCTACGAGACCCAAAGCCAGCATAATATCTACTTTCCCGTCAGCGCGGACAGTTTCGCCGGGGAGGTGGAACGGGTCCTGTTGCTCAATCCCGTCCCCTCCGAGATTCAGTACCTGAAAGGAACCACCTTTGAACACGCAGGCAACGGAGATCGCGTGTTCGGCTTTACGTTGTTCGACGCAAAATCCTTTGTTGAACTATTGAAAAAAATATAATTACAGGAGGCATTTTTATATGGCCAGAGTTAAAACTTCTTTTTCCCAATGTCTGTGGCACTTTGTTCTGGCGGGTCTGGTGACGTGCGGCGTACAAATCGCCGGCTCCGCCATCATCGGTGCCGTGCTGAATGAGTTCAGTATGCGACTCCTCATAAATCTCATTTATGATGTATTCAGCATGACAGTCTTCGCCGTCAGCTTCTACCGATTCCATCAATATCCCCGTATCAGCACCTACATGGAGCATCCCCGAGAGCTGGATATGAAGGGGGAGCTTTTGGCCTACATCCGCGCCGAAGGTAAATATCTGTTTATCTTCTTCGGTGTCTGCGCGGTGCTTCGTGTGGTTTTCAACTATATTGCGGCCAGTTTCATTTCCCTGGTGGGCATCATCTTTATTGACACCGTTATGACCAACATAGGCACTCATCTGCATCTTCCCGCCGTCCTAAGCGCGCTGATCGCTTTGATCTACGCCTGCGCCATGGTCTGCGGACTGGCCTTGCTCCGTAGCCGCAAGATTCATGAGGAGGATCGATTGGCGAGGAGAAAATAGGACCACTTGACCGACCGATTCTACAATACCCGCCAGGGCGGTTTACACCTTTGTAAGCCGCCTGTTTATTTGTAAAGTATATTCACTTTTTCACCAAAAACTATTGATTTTTTGGTTGAAATATAGTATAATGAGTCAAAGCCAAGCAGTCTTCATCCCATCAGTTCAATAAAGCGGAGGTATCTATGCTGAATCAACACTACATCGCAAACCAACATCTGTTCGGCGAAAACCGCCTGCCTACCCGTACCCTACTTTTGCCTGCACAGAAAGCCGGAGTCACCCATAAGAATTTCACCGAGTCTGACCGCATTCAGCTTCTGAACGGAACGTGGAAATTTTCCTACTTGGCGGAGGATACGACCGACGAGTTCTTCCGTCCCGAGCTGTGCGACACCGGCTGGGATGACCTCCCCGTCCCCTCCATGTGGCAGTTCCAAGGCTACGGCACCTGCCTGTACCCCAACGTCCGCTACTGCTTCCCCTATGACCCGCCCTACATCCACCGCGACAACCCCGTGGGTCTCTACCGCTTGACCTTCATCGCCCAGAACCCCGCCGCGGGGCGCGTCATCCTGCGTTTTTTGGGAGTGGACAGCGCCTACTTCGTCTGGCTGAACGGCCGGTACGTGGGCTTCTCCAAGGGCAGCCGTCTGGCGGCCGAGTTTGACGTCACCGACATCCTGTCCGACGGCGAGAATCTGCTGGCTGTAAAGGTCTACACCTACAACGACGGCTCCTACCTGGAAAACCAGGATATGCTCATGGCCAGCGGCATTTTCCGTGACGTGATGCTTCTCTACACCGGAGCCAATTCCCTGTGGGACTACACCATCCTCCCCGACACCACCGGTTTTAGGGTCAAATACACCTGCACCGTGGGCGAAAAACCCGCTTCCCTGCGTTTTACCTTGACGGATGCCGCGGGGGTCGAGGTATCCCGCGCGGAGTGCCCGCTGACCGCCGAGGGAGAGGTCTTCCTGCCCCTGGAGAACGCCGTGGAGTGGAACGCCGAGCAGCCCTACCTCTACTCCCTCATCACAGAGGTGATGGAGGACGGCAAGGTCAGCGAGGTCTGCACCAAGCGGGTGGGCATCGCCCGCTCCGAGATTCAAGGGCATTTCCTCACCATGAACGGTAGTCCCATCACCCTGAAGGGTGTCAACCGCCACGACAATAACCCCTACGTAGGCCGCGCCATCACCGCCGAGCAAATCGAGCGGGAACTGCGAGACATCAAGGCCCACGGGCTGAACGCCATCCGTTGCTCCCACTACACCAACCAGCCCGTTTTCTACGAGCTGGCCTCCGAGCTGGGTATCTACGTCATGGACGAGGCCGATTGCGAGTCCCACGGGTGCGAAACCACAGGCGACCGCGGCGCGCTGAATAAGGATCACGATTGGTTCGATGCCTTCTTCGACCGCATCTCCCGTATGTATCTTCTGAACAAAAACGAAACCTGCATCAACATCTGGTCTCTGGGCAACGAGAACGGCGCTGGCCCCAATGACCGCCGCTGCGCCAACTGGCTCGCCACGCAGGACGTGAAAAAGCCCATCCGCGGTGACGGCGACCCCAAGGTAGACAACCTGAACGGCCGCTTTGAGCAGATCAACTATATGGACTCCAAGCGTCTGCTCCGGTACAGCCCGCGGGACATCGACCCCCTCATTATTGTGGAGTACGCCCACGGCATGGGCAACAGCCCCGGAGGATTGGAGGATATCTGGAACTACATCTATGAGAACGAGCAGGCCTGCGGAGGCTACGTCTGGGAGTACAAGAACCACGGCTTCTACGTTGAGGGTCGAAACGGCCGTCCCCGCTACCTCTACGGCGGCGACTTCCCCGACCTGCAACACTGGTCGAACTTCTCCCTGGACGGCTACCACACCAGCGACGGTACCCCCAAGCCCTCCTGGGAGGAGCTGGGCGAGATCTTCGCGCCGGTTCACGCCCACTGGGAGGATTACGGGGTGCGGATCCGGAACACATACGATTTCACCCCCCTGGACGGCGTGACCATGCGCTGGTCGGTCAAGGCAAACGGTATCCCTGTGCGAAGCGGCGAGGCCTCTTTGGACGGGCTGGCTCCCCACGATTGGCGGGCGTTTGAGCTTCCCACGCAAACCGACGGTTTGACGGGCGTGATCACTCTGGACTGCGAATTCTACGACGGCGAGCGCAAGATCGCCCACAAGCAGACGACCCTGGCCGACATCCCTGTCAAGGAGCCCGCGGCGGTTCCCTTCCCCCATAAGGTATCCACCCTCGACACCGACGTGACCGTGGAGGGCGAAGGCTTTGCCGTCGGCATCCGTAAGGGTCTGCTAAACAGGCTGGTCAAGGACGGCAAGCTCCTTTTGGACGCCCCCATGAAGCTCAACTGCTGGCGCGCGCCCACCGACAACGATGGAATTATCGGGTTCCAGCCCCGTCTGGCGGGGGAGTGGGCCGGTTACCTGGTTCACAGCATGGAGTTCGGCTGTTACCGCGTGGAGGTGGCGGACGCGCCCGCGTGCGTGACGGTCACCGCCGTGGGCAAATTCCTGCCCCACTGCCACATTTGGGGCTTTGACACCCGCATCACCTACCGCATCACGGCGGGAGGCGTGGTGGACATGGACTTCGATCTCCAGCCCTACGGTCACTCCAAGCCCTGGAATCTGCCCCGTGTCGGCGTGTACTTCAAGCTCTCCGCCGACTATACCCACTGCGATTGGCTGGGGCGAGGCCCCGGGGACAGCTACCCCGACCGCAAAGCCGCCGCGCCCATCGGTCTGTACGCCGCCGACGTGGAGGACATGAATTTCCAATACGACGTGCCGCAGGAGACGGGTAATCGCCAGGATTGCCGCCGCGTGACGGTCTCGGGCGGGGATCTCGCCCTGACGGCGGAGGGGCAGTTCAGCTTCTCCTTCCACGACTTCACTCTCTCCGACCTGACCGCCGCCCGCCATTTCGACGAGCTGGACAAGTCGGAGGAAAAGTACCTCTACATCGACCACCGCC